>JASGFT010000037.1:0-32064 GCA_047605425.1 Burkholderiaceae bacterium
GCAGCGCCATCGCCTGCGCGCCGTACTCGATCGCGCAGGCGATGCCGAGCCGCCCGTCGGCGTCGGCCATCGGGTGCGGCGCGCGCCGGTGCGAATCGCTCAGGCATTCGATCCGCGTCGCGTCGACGGCGACGACGGCGTCGAGCAGCGACATCGCGCCGCGGTGCGGCAGGATCGCCGCGATGCCGGCCGCGTCCAGGATCGCCACGTCAGCGCACCGCGTCGATCGGCAGGTCGATGCCATGGCCGGCGTCGAGCACGAGCCGGCCGCGCTCACCGGGCGTGGCCCGCGCGATCCATTCGAGCAGCGGCAGCGCGTGGGCGGCCGGCGTCGTCCGGCGCAGCGCGTCGAGCCCGGCGTCGGTCATCGCCGTCGGCTCGACGGCGGGCGCATCGCCGGGGCCGGCTGGCTGCCGTGTGCCGATCGACAGCGTCGCCAGCGGCGCGCCGGGCGTGCGCGGACCGTCGGCCGGCCACAGCACGATCGCGACGCCGCAGGCCGCCTCGATCGGGCGGCTGGCCCGGATCGGTTCCGGGTAGGGCACCTCGAACGCGACCAGCGCGACCGGCACCTGGTCGACGCAGGCCAGCGTCGCCGCCTCGATCAGGCCGGCGCAGAAGCTGCCGTCGTGCGCGCACAGGCTGGTCGACATCGCCCGGCAGCCGACCGCGATGCTCCAGTAGCCGGCCGGCACGTTGTGCACGGAGTTCGTGAAGCGCGTCGGCGAGATGATCGGTTCGGCGGCGGTCAGCGCCTCGGACAACTGGTGGCAGTTGTCGCCGTCGCCCGACGACGACGCGAACACCGTGGCGGTGTCGGCGGCTGGCGCGGACGAGCCGGCGAACGCCTGCTCGGCGACGGCCATCGCCAGTTTGACCGGCAGGCCGACGCGGCGCCGCTCGGCCGGCGGCAGCCGCTGCGGCGGCGGGATCGCGATCGGCGCGTCCTGCCAGCGCGCCCGTCCGCTCAGCACGGCCGTCGCCTGCGTCCAGTCCGGCAGGCCGGGGGCGATCAGGCCGATCGATTCGATGGCGACGCGCAGGGCGGCGGTCATGGCGTGATCCGGTCGAAGAGCAGCGACGCGTTGACGCCGCCGAAGCCGAACGAGTTGCTCATCACCACGTCGAGCGCGGCCGAGCGGTTGGCGCTCAGGTACGGGCTGCGCAGCGCCGGGTCGGGCTCGTCGCGGTTCAGGCCCGCCGGCATCAGGCCCTCGCGCAGGCACAGCAGCGCGATCACGGCTTCGAGCGCGCCGGCGGCGCCGAGCGCGTGGCCGTGCGCGGCCTTGGTCGAGCTGACCGGCACGCGGCCCTCGAACACCGCGTGCACGGCCGCATCCTCGGCCAGGTCGTTGCTGGGCGTGGCCGTGCCGTGCAGGTTGATGTAATCGACGTCGGCCGGCGCCAGCCCGGCGCTGGCCAGCGCGCGTTCCATCGCCAGCCGCGCGCCGAGGCCTTCGGGGTGCGGGCTGGACATGTGATGCGCATCGCTCGATTCGCCGGTGCCGACCAGGCGCAGGACCTCGCCGCCGGAGCCCTCGTCGTCGCCCGCGCGCGCGGGGCCGGGCCGTTCGAGCAGCGCGAAGGCCGCCGCCTCGGCGATCGAGATGCCGTCGCGGCGCGCGTCATAGGGACGGCACGGATCGGGCGACAGCAGCTCGAGCGAATTGAAGCCGTACAGTGTCGTCAGGCACAGCGAATCGACGCCGCCGACGACGGCCGCGTCGACGAGACCGGCCTGGATCGCGCGCCGCGCGCTGGCGAAGGCCTTGGCGCCGGACGCGCAGGCGGCCGAGATCACCATCGCCGGACCGTCGATGCCGAAGCGCCGGCGGACGTAGTCGGACAGCGAGAACGTGTTGTGCGAGCCCGCGTAGTCGAAATCGGCGGGCAGCGCGCCCGAGTCCGGGTCGCGCCGCCGGTAGGCCAGCTCCATCTCGAGCATGCCCGAGGTGCTGGTGCCCAGGAAGACCGCCACGCGCGCCGGGCCATGGCGCCGCACCGCGTCGCGCACCGCGTCGTCGAAGCCGTCCTGGCGCAGCGCCAACTCGGCCAGCCGGTTGTTACGGCAATCGTAGCGGGCCAGCGGCGCCGGCAGCGCGACCTCGTCGACGCCCGCCACCTCGCCGACCCAGGTCTTCAACGGCACGTCGAGGAAGCGGCAGGGCGCCAGGCCGCCGGCTTGCGCCCGCAGCCGCGCGAGCTGCGCCGCGTTGCCCGGGCCCAGGCAACTGGTGGCGGTGAAGGCGCTCACGCGCAGCGGATAGGGTGTGGGCATCGTCGTTCGGCAGCTAGGGCTCACGCGTCGCCGCGGCGGCTGGAGCCGGTCGCGGCGGCGCCACGGCCTCCGCGTGTCATGGCAGGTCGGCGGTCAGCAGGACGTTGGCGAAAGGGGTTCCGGTGCTCATGTCCTGGGGGTCGACGCGAAAGCCGCGCTGCTGCAGCATCCGCGTCCACTCGGGGACCGTCCGGCAGTATAAGCGGCCCAACCGGTGTCCCCGCACCGTCGTGACCACGTGATCGACGAGCTGGCTGGCCCGGAAGCGCCAGCCGCCGGCAGCGTCGCCGACACGCAGCAGCAGGCGACCGCCCGGTCCGCCTTCGACCAGGCAGTCGCGCACGCGGTCGAGCACCGTCTGCTGCGCCGCGTCATCGAGGTAGTGCAGCACGTCCAGGATCACGACGGCGTCGCTGGGCGAGTACGGCGCGTCGACGATGTCGCCGACGACGATGCGCGCCCGCCGGCCCAGCGCGTGGTTGGCGCGGGCGACGTCGGCCGGCATCAGCTCGATGCCGTGCACGGCCGGCGACTCGGGAGGCGCGGGCCAGTCGGCCGGCCAGCGCCGCACGTCGGCGAAATGGTCGGCGGTCAGCAGCAGCGCGGCCAGCAGGCCCTGGCCGCAGCCCAGGTCGAGCACGCGGCGCCGGTCGCTGAGCAGGCCCTGGCGCAGCATCCATTCGAATGCCGGATCGCCGCCGAGCTTGCCGCGCGCGAAGCCGAGCGCGAAGCGCCCGGCGCTGCGGTAAGGGGCGACGGCTTCTTCGACCAGAGCCTTGAAACGCGGGTCACTCATGATGCGGGGGCAAGTGGGTCGAGGGCGGGGCGTCATCGGAACGCGCGTCGTCGGATCTTGCGTCATCGGGCAGCGCTTCGTCGAGCCGGATGCCGCGCAGGCCCGCGTCGCCGATCCGAGTGAGCAGCGCCGGCAGCACCGCGTGCAGTACCGGCCGGCCGCCGGCGTCGCGCGCGCAGTGCCCGTCGTGCAACAAAAGGATGTCGTCGGCGGCCAGGCCGCGCGTCAGCGCGCGCAGGATCCGCGCCGGATCGCGCTCGAGGGTGTCGAAGCCCCGCCGCGTCCACGCGGCCAGCCGCAGGCCGAGCCGAGCCAGCGCCGGTTCGAGCATCGGGTTGCGCAGTCCGGCCGGCGCGCGAAAGAACCGGGGAGGGCGGCCGCAGGCATCGGCGATCGTCTGCTGCGCGGCGTCGATCTCGCGCACGAACCCGCGAACGCCCGAGGTCGCGAAGCCCGGACGGTGATGATCCGAATGGTTCTCGACCGCGTGGCCGCGGCGCACGATCTCGCGCGCCAGCGCCGGATGCTCGCGCACGCGGCGGCCGACGCAGAAGAACGTCGCGCGCAGGCCGGCGGCGTCGAGCTGGTCCAGCGTATAAGGGGTAAGCGCCGGATCGGGGCCGTCGTCGAAGGTCAGCGCGATCGATGGCGCGCGCGCCGGATCGGCCGGCAGCCGCCGCCAGTTCGGCCCGAGCCAGTCGCTGCGCGGCCACAGGCCGGCGCCGGTGATCGCGAGCTGGTTGGCGGCGACGCCGCCCAGCCACCACGGCCAGGCCGCGGGCGCGGCGACCAGCCCGGCGGCCATCAGCGCGTGCCAGCCGATCGATCCGCGCACGAAGGGCGGCAGCCGATAGGCGCGGGGGGCGGGGCGGGCGGCGCTCATCCGGTCATCGTCCTCCGGCTGTGGTTGCGGCCGCGGCTGTCGCGGCGGCCAGGACGGCGCGGCGCGAGCGATCGCGCGGTCGGGCATCGCTGGTCATCGGGCGGCGTCGCCGGTCGGCGGCGGCCGTAGCGGCCGGGGCGCCTGGGCCCAGACGCAGGCCAGCGCCAGCGCCAGCGCCGCGCCGATCGCCACCGTCGAACCCAGCGCCGATAGTAGCGGAACCCGCGAGCCGGCCAGCACGCCGAAGCCGATGATGATCGCCAGGTTCGCGAAGACCAGCGACGCCAGCGTGCCGTCGAAGGTGCCGTCGCGGCGCTGGCCGCCGCCGTCGATCGCCAGCGTGCGGAAGAACAGCGTGTAGTTCGAGCCGACCGCCACGACCAGCAGCAGGCCGATCAGGTGCAGCAGGTTCAGCCGATGGCCGGCCAGCAGGAACACGCCGAGCGTCAGCACGACGGCGCCCAGCAGCGGCGCGCACACGCTCAGCACCTGGCGCGGCGAGCGGATCGACGCGGCCAGCAGCAGCAGGATGATCGCCGCGCCGCCGATCGACAGCCGGATCGCCTCGTGCAGGTAGCCGGCGTACAGGCGATCGGTCCGCTGCTTGATGTTCAGCAGCGAGACGACGGCGCCGTCGACCCGCGGCAGCGACGCGGCCAGCCAGGCCTCGTCCAGCGGCCGCGGCGCCGAGCCGGCCGCCGCCGGCGCGCGCAGCGCGATGATCGCGGCGACCCGGTCGTCATAAGCGGTCAGCAGCGCGCGCACCCTCAGGCCTAGCTGCGTATCGGCCAGCTCGTCCAGCGTCAGCGGCGGCGCCGCGCGGGCGGCCTGCACGTCGTCGATGAACGGCTCGAGCCGCTCGGCGCGCAACGGCAGGCCGCGCGTGGCCTCGGCCAGCCGCGCGCGCAGCACGTCGGCGGGCGGCAGCGCGGCGCGGCGCGCCTGCTGCGTGCGTTCGCTGGGCAGCAGCGTCGCCGGCGATTCATAAGCGCCCAGGCGTTGCGCGGCGACCTGCTCGTCGAGCCAGGCGCCGACCTGTTCGGCGCCCTGCAGCGCGGCTTCCTGCGAGCCGGCGGTGACGACGATCATCGTGCCCGCCTCGGCCGCGCCGACCGCGCCGCGCAGTTCCTCGTCGAGCTGGCGCGCGGCCGCCGACACCGGATTGAGCGCGGCGATGTCGTCGTCCCACAGCCGGTCGTGCCCGCGCCAGACCATCGCCAGCGCGACGGCGACCAGCGCGGCGGCCGGCCAGCGCAGCCGGCGAAGCCGCGCGCAGACGCGATGCAGCCGCCGGTCCAGGCCGCCCAGGTCGCGCGGACGGAAGCCGGCCGGCGTCAGCGCCGGCAGCACGAAGCGCGTGGCCAGCGCCGCCGCGACCAGGCCCGCGATCGAGAACGTCGCCATCTGCGTCAGGCCCGGAAAGCCGGACAGCACCAGCGCCGAGAAGCCGATCGTCGAGGTCAGCACGCCCAGCACGATCGTCTGCCAGAAGCCGCCGGCGCCGGTTCGGCCGCCAGATCCCACCAGCGTGGCGACGGTGGCCCCGGCATCGCCATCGTCGGCGTTGGTCCCGGCCCCGGCTCCCGCGGTTCCGGCGGTTCCAGCGGCCGCTGCGGCCCCGACCTCGCCATCGCCGGTTCCGACCCCGGCCGGCCGGCGGATCATCTGGTACAGCGCGTAGTCGACCGCCTCGGCGATCAGCGTGATGCCGAACCCCAGCGTCAGGCCGTGCAGGCTGCCGAACACCCAGGAGACCGTGCTCGCGCCGGCCAGCACCGCGCTGATCATCGGCACGAAGGCCAGGCCGATCGCCAGCGGCGAGCGGAACACGAAGCACAGCATCGCGATGATCAGCCCGCTGCCCAGCAGGCTCAGCCGATGGACATCGTGCTCGATGTCGCGTCGCGATTCGACGGCGAACACGCCCGGGCCGCTGACGCGCAGCCGCGCATCGGACCATTCGGCGGCGATCGGCGCGAACGCCGCGTGCACGGCTTCGATCGCCTGCTGCTGGCCGTCGACGTCGCTGCCGCCGGCGCGCGTGCTGGCCATCAGCAGCAGCCGCCGGCCTTCGGGGTCGACCCAGACGCCGTCGTGCGTGCGCAGTCCGTCGCCGACGTCCAGCCGGCCCAGCAGCCGCAGCAGCTCGCCGGTCGGGTCGCGCGTGATCAGGGGCTTGGTCAGCGCCCCGGTCGACGATGCGAGCTCGTCGATCGCGCGGCGCAGCGCCTCGTGCAGGCCGGCGGTCTCGAACGCGGCCGGGGTGACCGCCGGCGACAGTAGGTAGCGGCGCTCGAACAGCAGCTTCTGGTCGTTGGCCAGCGATCCGCGGTCGCCGTTGTTGACGAGCTGGAATTGCTGCGAGGCCAGCAGCCGCTCGCGCAGGCCGAGCGAGGCGCGCGCCCGCGCGTCGGCCGGCACGCCGTCGACCGCGACCAGCAGGATCCGCGCGGTCGCGCCGTTGCGCAGGTTCTCGACCAGCAGCCGCTGCTCGGCCGTCGGCGTGCGCGGCAGGAACACCGACATGTCGGCCAGGAACGGCGTGCGCGAGATGATTACGGCGGCGGCGGCCAGCGCCAGCAGCCAGCCGAGCACGATCGCGCGGCGGCCGCTCATCGGCCGTCGAGGATCCGCATCACCGAGCGGTCGCCGTCGGCCTGCTCGATCTCGACCTGGCGCACCTCGTTGCCGGCGCCGCCGAGCACGATGCGCCGCGGCAGCGACGCGCCGGCCCGCGCGTGCGGCCGCAGCGTCATCCGCCACGCGTCGCGCCGGCCTTCGAGGCCGACGTCGAAGACCGTCTCGAGCGCCTGGCGGTCCCCGTTGAGCGTCGCGCGCAGGCTTTCGATCAGCGGCGCGACCTCGGGCAACTGCTGCAGCGACATCGTGCGGGCCAGGCCGGGCCGTTCGACGCGCACCTGGTCGCCGTCGACCGACAGCAGCTCGGGTCGCGGCGAGATCGTGCGCTTGACCAGCTTGTCCGGGGCGTCGAAGCTCAGCTCGCCGCTGGCGTCGACGGGCTCGTCGAGCAGCGCCAGGAACTGCCGCTCGACGAAGCGCGCGCGCGTGCGCTTGCGGCGGCTCATCTCGTCGAGCAGGCGCGTCAGGTCCCAGCCGCCGGCCGCGGCGGTCGCCGGCTGCGCCCACGCGTGCCGCGGGCCGATCGTCGCCAGCGCGATCGCGGCCGTCGCGCCGACCGCGGCGATCGCGCCGATCAGCGCGCGCCGCGCCGGCCGGGCGTCACGGCGTTCGCTGCCAGAAGTCATAGAAGTTGAACCAGTTGTACGGAGCGTCATGGCAATAGTGCTCGAGGCGGGCGGCGTACGCGCGCACGGCGGCTTCCTGCGCCTGCGCGCGCGCGCCGCGCTCGATCCGGCTGAAGTCGGCCAGCGGCTCGACGTGCAGGTCGTAGCGGTTGCCGCCGCGATAGACGCCGACCATCAGCAGCACCGGTCGCCGCAGCACCGCCGCCATCCGGAACGCGCCGGTCGGAAACGGCGCCGGCGCGCCGAGGAACGGCACGTCGATCGTGGTGTCGACGCCGAACGCCCGGTCGGCCAGGAAGCCGACGCAGTCGCCGCGATCGAGCCGCTGCCGCACGCGCAGCATCGAATCGAGGCTGCCCAGCGCGATGATGTCCATCTCCAGCGACGGATCGATCTGCCGCAGGAACCGGCCGATCGTGCGCGCGTTGTTCTCGAACATCGCCATCGTCACGCGGATGTCGGCTTGCTGCCGACCCGCCGCGCGCAGCGCTTCGAAAGAGCCGAAGTGCGCGCCGACCAGGAAGGCGCCCTGGCCGTCGGCCAGCGCCGCGCGGATCCGCGCCTCGCCGTGCATCCGCACGTCCAGGGCCTCGACCCGGCCGCTCAGCAGGTAGACCCGGTCCAGCACGGTCGCCGAGAACGTGTGGTAATGACGCAGCACGTCGATCGTCGTCGGCGGGCGGCCGAGCGCGCGCGCCAGGTAGCGGCGCGAATCGGCGCGCACCCGTGGCGTCGCCAGCCAGAAATAGCCGGTGATCGGCCACAGCAGCACGCGGGCCAGCGGCCGGCCGGCCGCCAGCGATATCCGGATCATCAGGCGCAGCAGCCAGGCGCTGCCGCGCTCCGGGCGGGCAGTCCATTCGGGACGGGCGGTCACAGCGGGCGCAGCATGCCATGCGCGACGCGGCGATCGTCGGCCGTGCGGCAGTCGAACGCGAGCCGCCCGGCCTCGTCGGCGTACCAGCTCAGGATCAGCGGCGTCGCCGGCCCGACCGGTTCGACGAACTTCGCCTGCGCGACGTCGAAGCCGCGGTCCACGCCGATCGCGGTCGCGATCAGGTCCAGCAGCCGCGCGCCCGGCACGATCGGCAGGCCCGGAAAATGGCCGTCGTACATCGGTCCGGCGGCGGGCGTCGCGAACCGCGCCGTCGAGACGGTCCGCGCGCTCATCGCCGGCGATTCCGGCGAGTGCCGGCCCATTGCCGCGCCAGCTCGACGAGCCGCTGGCGCGGCAGCTTGCCGTTGCCGTCGCGCGGCAGCGCGTCGACGAAGATCAGCGGGCGAGGGATGAACGCGGCGTCGAGCCGCTCGCGTAGCTGCCGCGTGATCTGCGCGGCGCTCAGCGTCGGCGCGACGACGAAACCGGTGAGCCGAACGACCGCGCCGTCGCCGCCCGAGCCCTGGCCTTCATCGCCGGCCAGCACGGCCGCGTCCTGGACGCCGGGCAGGTCCAGTAGGTGCTGCTCGACGGCGCGCAGCGAACCGCGTTTGCCGGCGACCTTGATCTGGTCGGCGTGCCGACCCAGCAGGCGGAAGCGCTCGGCGTCGATCAGATCGATTCGGTCCGACAGCGCGACCGGCGCGCCGACGTGGCCGCCGCCGGCCAGCGTCGTGTCGCCCCGCTGCGCGAAGCGCACGCCCGGCAGCGTCTGCCAGACATCGGTGCGGGTCGTGCGCCGCGACGCCACCTGGCCGGTCTCGGTGCTGCCGTAGATCTCGACCAGGGTCGCGCCGAACTGCCGTTCGGCCGCGTGCGCGAGATCGAGCGGCAGCGGCGCGGTCGCCGACATCACGATCGTCGCCGGCGGCGGCGTCAGCGTGCTGCCCAGCATCGCGCGCAGCGGCACCGGCGACGTCACCAGCAGGCGCGGCATCGGCAGGCGGGCCAACTGGTCGAACACGTCGGCCGGATAGAACGGGTGCTCGGCGACGATCTGCCCGCCAGCCAGCATCGGCAGCCAGATCGCCGATTCGAAGCCGTACGAGTGCTGCGCCGGGCCGGTGGCCAGCACCGCGACCGGACGGTCGGCGTCGAGCTCGAGCCGGCGGGCCTCGGCGAGCGCGCTCCGCGCGATCGTGCCCCATCGGCGCGGCAGCGCCTGCGGCCGCCCGGTCGATCCCGACGTGAACAGGATCGCGACGAGTCGGTCGGCGTCGAACGACGGGATCGCGTGCGAGCCGACCGGCGCGTGGCCGGCCGGGCAGCGCAGCGTCGGCAGCGGGGGCTCGGCCGCGGCGTCGTCGCCCGCCCCGGCTCCGGCTCCGGCCCCCATCGGATCGGCCGCGCCCGTCGCCGTGGTGACGGCGTCGCGCAGCATCGTCGCACCCGGGTAGTCGTCGGCCAGCTCGCGCAGCGTCCGCGGCACCGCGTTGTGCGGCAGCACGCTGACTTGCCCGCGCCGCATCGCCGCGACCAGCCCGACCGTGAAGTCGTACGAATCCGCGCAGCCGTTGACCAGATGCGCGGCATCGGGCAGCAGCGCGGCCAGCCGCTCGACGTCGGCCAGGAACTGCGCGACCGTGATCGGCCGCCCGGCGCGCCAGGCGAACGCCGACTGCGTCGAGCGATGGCCGAGCAGCGGCAGCGCGCGCTGCGCGTCGCGGCCGTCGGGCGACGCCGGAAGCGAGGGCCCGGACAGAGGCCGGGACGGGGGCGAGGGGTCGCGAACGGTCAAGGCGCTTTACTCGGGACGACGGGCCGCGATCGGCGGGCGGGGACGGTCGGCACGGCGCGGCTCACTCCGAACGGCGCTGGAAGACGCGTACCCCGTCGAGCAGCGTCGCGTGCTCGAAATCCGGAAAGCGGCGCAGCCTGATCCGGTATTCGGCGACGAACATCGCGACGACGGCCGGCATCGTCAGGAAATTGGCCATCACCGACCACCAACTCGCCGGCGCGAAACACCACAGCCCCAGCGACAGCAGCGTCATGGCCGCGAAGAACCCCGTCCATGCGACGGTGACCTGTCGAGTGTACGCCAACAGCTCCGGCGGCAGCCGGTGGTGCACGCGCAGCGCCAGCGTCGTGATCAGCGGCTCGCGGCCCGCGCGCAGCGTCCGCCCGAAGAACACGCCGAGCAGCACCTGCATGCCGGCATGCTGGAGCAGGTAGAACCAGCGCGGATCGACGGCGCGCAGCGCGTCGCGCGAATGCCAGCCGGCCAGGCCCAGGCCGAGCAGCGCGACGACGACCGGCCAGCGCCAGCGCGAGGCCCAGGCCATCGCCAGCACCAGCAGCGCGGCCGAACCGATCGCCACGCCGTAGCCGAGCCAGCTCCGGTCGGCGTCGATCGTCAGGCGATGCGCGATCAGCGCGTAGCCGGCGCACAGCAGCACGACGGCCGTGACGCAGGCCAGGCCCGCGAGCCGGGAGCCGCCGGTTCGGGGGCGACGGCGACGGGCGGCGGATCGGCCGGCATCGCGTGGCGTGGCGCCTGGCGCGCTGGCAGCGGGTCGCGGGCCGGCGCCTCAGCGCGTCCGGGTGGCCTGGACGTGCTGTCCGAGGCTGCGCAGCGACGCGAAGATCCGCTTGTTGTCGTCGTCATCCGCGCGAAGTTCGATGCCATAGCGTTTCGAGACCACGAGCGCGATTTCGAGAATGTCGATCGAGTCGAGCCCCAGGCCTTCGCCATACAGCGGTCCGGTGGGGTCGATCTCCTCGGGCGCCATCTCGAGATTGAGCGAAGAGACCAGCAGTTGGGCCAGTTCGGCTTCCAGGGCCTCGGATGATGCGGGGGATGTCTGATCTGCCATATCGCGTCCGGTTGACCCGTTCTCCGCTGGAGCGGGCGTCTCTATAAAGCAACATTGTACCGGTATTGTTCGCCGATCGACCGCCATCCATCCGCAATCCTGCTGAGATCGTCGCGCGCTGCCGGCTTCGGCGACGCTCTTATAATCGCTGCCGAGCCGGACGCGACCCGCGGGCTCGTCACCAAGGAGCGCCATGAAGCCTCGTTTCTCACGACCCACGTTGTGGTTCGCCGCCTCGTTGTCGATCAGCGCGATGAGCAGCCTGCTCGGCGGCTGCTTTCCGATGATGGCCACCTCGATCGGCGCCAGCGCGATCGCGGTCGCCGATCGCCGCACTCTCGGGGCCCAGATCGAGGACCAGTCGATCCAGGCGCGCGGCAACCAGCGCCTGAAGGAGGTGCTGCCCGGCGACGACGATGCCTACGTTACCGTCAATTCGTTCAACCGCCGCGTGCTGCTGGTCGGCCAGGCGCCGGACGAGCAGACGCGCGAGCGGGCGGCCCAGCTCGCGGGCACGCTCGGCAACATCAGCACGATCCACAACGAGATCCGCGTCGGCGGCCCGCTCGTCAGCGCCGCCAAGGACACGGCGCTGACCGCCCGCGTGCGCGCCAAGCTGATCGGCATCAAGGATTTCGAGGCCAACTCGGTGCGCATCGTGTCCGAGGATTCGATCGTCTACCTGATGGGCATCGTCACCGAGCGCGAGGGCCGGATCGCCAGCGAGGCCGCCGCCGAGGTCTCGGGCGTGCGCCGCGTCGTCACGCTGTACGACCTGATCACCGAGGAGCAGTTGGCCGAGCTGCATCGCCGGCCGCCGGAGAACACCGGCCCGCCGCGCGCGCAATGACGCGGTTGCCCTCGATCGCCGCGGCGCTGGCCGTGGCCGCCGTCGCCGCGGGCGTCCTGGCGCCGGCCGCGCGCGCGCAGAGCCGCCAGCATTCGCTGCCGGTGTGGGAGGCGGGGGTCGGTGTCGGCACGTTCACCGTGCCCGACTACCGCGGATCGGACGAGCGGCGCGGCTACGTGCTGCCGTTCCCGTACCTCGTCTATCGCGGCGACTGGCTCAAGCTCGATCGCGAAGGACTGCGGGCGCGCCTGTTCGACAACGAGCGGCTCGATCTCGAGCTGAGCGCGGCCGCCACCTTCGCGCTGCGCGCCGACCGCAATCGCGCGCGCGAAGGCATGCCGGCGCTGCGCACGATCGCCGAAGTGGGGCCCGAGCTGGTGTATCGCGTCCTCGATCCGCGCACCGCGCCGGTGGCGCTGGACCTGCGGCTGTCGGCCCGCGCCGCGATCGAGCTGGGCGGCGGCGTGCATCACCAGGGCTGGACCGCGTCGCCGTCGATCCGCATGGTCGTGCCCGACGTCGCCGGGGCCGGGTTCGACGGCATGGTGTCGCTCGGCGCGCTGTACGGAAGCCGCGCTTATCACGCTTATTTCTACGGCGTCGACGACGCGTACGCGCGGCCCGACCGCCCCGCTTATTCGGCGTCCGGCGGCTTCGGCGGCTGGCAGTTGATCCTCGGATCGAGCCGCCGCATCGGCGACTGGTGGATCGGCGGCTACCTGCGCGTCGACTCGCTGTCCGGCGCCGCGTTCGCCGACAGCCCGCTGGTCAAGACCGATCGCTACGTGACCGCGGGCATCGCGGTCGCTTACGTGATCGGCAAGTCCGGGCAGCGGGTGATGGCGCCGCGTTGACGCGAACGGGCCGCCGCCCGGCGCCAACGAATGCCGCGTCGCTCGGCGGGTGGCAAGCGGCGCGCTACAGCACCGTCGGCGTGCTGCCGCCGTCCATCGTCAGGTTGACGCCGGTGACGTAGCCGGCGCGGGCCGAGGCCAGGAACACGACGACGTCGGCGATCTCCTGCGGCGTCGCGACCCGCTTGAGCGCCGTGCGCGCGGTCGCGCGCCGCAGCGCTTCGTCGTAGCTGATGCCGTGCAACTGCGCGTCGGTCTGCATGCCTTGCTTCAGGCGCTCGGTCAGCGTCGATCCCGGGTTGACGCCGACGACGCGCACGCCGCGTTCGCCGTACGCGCTGGCCAGGCCGGCCGTCGCCAGCATCAGCGCGGCATTGGCCGAGCCGCCGGGCAGGTGGACCGGACTGGCCATCTTGCCGCCGGCGCCGATCACGTTGACGACGACGCCGCGGCCGCGCGCGGCCATCCGCTTGATGACCGGGTCGATCGCGTGGATGTACGTGAAGTACTTGGCCGTCATCGCGTCGTGCCAGGCCTGCGGCGTCAGTTCGTCGGGGACCGTTCGCCGCGCCGCGCCGGCCGAGTTCACGAGCACGTCGATCGGACCGAAGCCGGCCTGCGCCTGATCGGCCATCGCCGCGCCGGCGTCGGCGTCGCTCAGGTCGACCGCGATCGTCCGCACCCGGTCCGGCGACGGCGCCTGCTGCCGCAAGGTCCGCAGCGCGACGTCCAGGTGCTCGCGTTGGCGCGAGACGATCGTCACGCTCGCGCCTTCGGCCAGGAACGCCTGCGCGCAGGCCAGGCCGATTCCCTTGCTGCCGCCGGTGACGACGACGTGGCGGCCATCGAGTTCGAGATTCATGGCAAGCTGTCCGGATTGGGATGGTGAGGCAGGCAGAATACGGCATCGACGCCCGCCCGCGCCGCCCGCCCTTCGCGATCGCCGCCATGCCTCGACCCCGTTCCGCCGATCCCGGCCCGCCCGTGCTGGTCCGCGACAGCCGCGATGACGACCTGCCGGCCGTGCACGCGATCTACTCGCGGCACGTCGAGCAGGGCACGGCCTCGTTCGAGCTCGACCCGCCGACGCTGGACGAGATGCGCCGGCGCCGCGACGACGTGCTGGCGCACGGCTTTCCGTACCTGGTCGCCGAGCTGGACGGGCGGGTCGCCGGCTACGCGTACGTCAACTATTTTCGCGAGCGGCCCGCCTACCGGTTCATGGTCGAGAACTCGATCTACCTGGACGATGCGCTGCGCGGCCGGGGCCTGGGCAAGAAGCTGATGGTCGTGCTGCTGGACCGGTGCACGGCGCTGGGCCTGCGGCAGATGCTGGCCGTCATCGGCGACAGCGCGAACACCGGGTCGATCGGCCTGCATGCGTCCTGCGGCTTCCGGTTCGCCGGCGTGCTCAGGGCCAGCGGCTGGAAGCATGGACGCTGGCTCGATACGGTGCTGATGCAGCGCGACCTGGGGCTCGGCGACCGCGAAAGGCCGCAGGATCCGCCTTAGGAGCGCGGGCCTGCCGACACTAGCGCTTGTGGCTTTCGAGCTTGGACAGGCTCATGCCGTCGGCGACGCTCTTCAGCGCGCGCAGGTCGACGCCGCGGCCTTCGAGCTCGATGACGACGCCGTTCTCGAGGGCCACCGAGTATTCGGCGCGCGAGCCGTCCTTGCGCGCGCTCTCCTTGATCGTCCGGCTGCCGTTCTTGTAGGTTTTCTCGATCGACATGGCGGTTTCCTTCTCGCCGGTGATGTTCACCCAGTTGGCGATCGCGGCCAGCCCCGAGAGTCCGCCCATGTCGACGATCTTCAGGTTCACCGAGCGATCGCCGCCCCCCTGGTACTCGGCTTCGGCGGTGGCGCTGCGCACGCCCATCGCGGCGCCCGACTGCACGTCGAGCGTCACGCGCTTCAGGTCGCCGATGCTGTCGGGCAGCACCGCCTTGAGCACCTCGGACGGGATCGGGTCGCGGTTGGCGCTCGCCTGCAGCTTGCGCGACGCCTCTTCGAGCTTGGCGGTGTCGATCCTGACCTCGCCGGAGGGTGTATCGATCGCGACGGTGGCCGGGGCGCCCGACGAGACCAGCGGACCGATCGCGGGCTTGTTGATCTTGGTCATCAGCACCAACGCGATGATCGCGCAGACCACCAGCACGGCCGTGTAGGGCAGCGTCTTTTCGGGCGGGCACTTCATTAGCACCGGCAGGCCGACGTAGAACAGGTACAGCGAGTACAGGCTGCCGATGATCGCCAGCGGCGCGAGCACCGGGATGATCGTCAGCGCGCCGGCGACCAGCGACGCCGTCATGCCATAAGCGACGAGCTTGAAAGCGGCCAGCGCGTTCCTCGTGCCGCCGAAGGTCGGCGCGAGCGCGTCGACGATCAGCGCGAGCACGTAGATCAGCACCAATGTCAGCAGGTACAGCAGGATGCCGTTGACGAGCCCGCTGAAGAACGGCGTGCGGACCGGGACGATGCCACCGAAGCCGACGATCGACATGCCGATGAAGCCGGCCAGCGCCGGGATCGCCACCAGGAAGACCAGGTAGTCCTTGTAGATGCCGGCGATGTCGCCGGGTTCCTGTTCGATGACGGGCCACTCGGTCTTGGGAGTCAGCAGGATTGCCTTGACGCGATCGATCAATGCCATGTGGATCCCTTGTGATGAGCGTGAAGGATGGGGAGCGGGTGCTCGGGGGAGCATAGCTTACCGACCCGTGCCGGTAAACCGCGGCCGGGACGGCCGCCGCCCGCGTCAGGACGTCTGCCAGAACGTCCAGTGCGAGCGCGGGCGCTCGGGCTCGACGGCCGTCAGCGCGGCGACGCGCTCGCAGCCGGACTTGCTGCGGCGGGCCAGCTCGATGTACGAGTCGGTGCCGACGGCCTTGCCGTCGATCTGCGCCTGCGACAGCTCGCGCACGACGCGCGCGGGCACGCCGGTGGCCAGCACCCTCGGCGGGATCCGGCCGCCGATCTTGACCAGCGACATCGCGCCGACGATCGCGTAGGCGCCGACGACCGCGCGATCGAGCACGACGGCGTTCATGCCGACCAGCGCGTCGTGGCCGATCCGGCAACCGTGGATCACGGCGCCGTGGCCGATGTGGCTGCGCTCCTCCATCACGCAATCGAAGTCGGGCAGCGAGTGGACGACGCAGTTGTCCTGCAGGTTGGCTTCGGCGCGCAGCTCGATGCGGCCGAAGTCGCCGCGCAGCACCGCGCCGGCGCCGACGTAGCAGCGCGGGCCGATGATCACGTCGCCGATCAGCACGACCGACGGATGCACGTACGCGCTCGGATCGATGACCGGGATCAGGCGTTCGAAGCTGTAGACCTGCGGCAGGGCGTCGATCGGGCTCGGGGTGTCCATGGGCGTCTCCTGTGGGGCGGGGGCGGAAGCACGGCGATTGTCGTCGATTTGCCCGGCGGGCCGCGAGCCCGCCGGCGCCGTGTCGGTCCGTGGCCAATTCCCGACTGCCGACCACGGGATTGCTTTTGCGAGGATCATTGCCGAACATGTGGGAGCCTCTCACGCGTCCGTCCCGACAATGACCAGACCCTCGCTCGACAAAGCCAAGATCCGTTTCCTGCTGCTCGAAGGCGTTCACCAGTCCGCCGTCGAATCGCTGGCCGCCGCCGGCTATCGAAACGTCGAACTGCTGCCCGGTTCGCTGCCCGAAGACGAACTGAAGCGGCGGATCGCCGACGTCCATTTCCTCGGCATCCGTTCGCGTACGCACCTGACCGCCGACGTGCTCGCGCACGCGCACAAGCTGGTCGCCGTCGGCTGCTTCTGCATCGGCACCAACCAGGTCGACCTGGGCGCGGCCCGCGAGCGCGGCATCGCGGTCTTCAACGCGCCGTACTCGAACACCCGTTCGGTCGCCGAGCTGGTGCTGGCCGAGGCGATCCTGCTGCTGCGCGACGTGCCGCGCAAGAACGCGATCGCGCATCGCGGCGGCTGGAACAAGTCGGCCAGCGGCTCGTTCGAGATCCGCGGCAAGACGCTGGGCATCGTCGGCTACGGCTCGATCGGCACGCAGTTGTCGGTGCTGGCCGAGGGCCTGGGCATGCGCGTGTGCTTCCACGACGTCATCGACAAGCTGCCGTTGGGCAACGCCCGCCAGGTGCGGTCGCTGGCCGAGCTGCTCGAGGTCAGCGACGTCGTCAGCCTGCACGTGCCCGAGCTGGCGTCGACGAAGATGATGATCGGGCCCGAGGAGATCGCGCGGATGAAGCGAGAATCGGTGCTGATCAACGCGTCGCGCGGCACCGTCGTCGACCTGGACGCGCTGGCGCAGGCGTTGCGCGAGAAGCGGCTGCTGGGCGCGGCGATCGACGTGTTCCCGATCGAGCCGCGCAGCAACGACGAGGAGTTCATGACGCCGCTGCGCAGCATGGACAACGTGATCCTGACGCCGCACATCGGCGGCTCGACCATCGAGGCGCAGGAGAACATCGGCCGGGAGGTTTCGGCCAAGCTGATCAAGTACAGCGACAACGGCACGTCGACGACCTCGGTCAACTTCCCCGAGGTGGCGCTGCCCGCCCATCCGGGCAAGCACCGGCTGCTGCACATCCATCACAACGTGCCGGGCGTGCTGTCGCAGATCAACGGCATCTTCGCCGACAACCAGATCAACATCGCGTCGCAGTACCTGCAGACCAACGAGAGGATCGGCTACGTGGTCGTCGACATCGACGCCGAATACTCGGATCTGGCGCTCAAGAAGCTGAACGAGGTCATGGGCACGATCCGCGCCCGCGTGCTGTTCTGAACGCGCTCGCGGGCTCGAAAGTCCGCGCGCGACGGCGGCTGGAGCCGGGGAGGCGGCGGTCGTCGCCGGCCGCCGGCCGCCCGCCCGACCCGCCGGCCGCTCACTCCGGCTTGATGTTCGCCTCGCGGATGATCTTCGACCACTTGGCGATCTCGGCGCGCAGGAATCGTCCGAGGTCCTCGGGCGTGCCGGGCATCGGCTCGGCGCCGACCTTCAGCAGCCGGTCGCGCGTGGCAGGATCGTCCAGCACCTTGACCATGTCCGCGTTGACGCGCGCGACGACCGGCGCGGGCGTGCCGGCCGGCGCGACCAGCGCGGTCCACGAATTCGACTCGTAGCCGGGCACGCCGGCCTCGGCGATCGTCGGCACCTCGGGCATCAGCGCCGAGCGCGCCTTGGTCGAGATGCCGAGCGCGCGCACCTTGCCGGCCTTGATCTGCTCGGTCGCGGTCGGCGCGTCGCTGAACATCAGGTCGACCTGGCCGCCGAGCAGGTCGGCCATCGCCGGCGCGCTGCCCTTGTACGGCACGTGCAGCAGCCTGGTGCCGGTCATGCTCGCGAACAGCTCGCCGGCCAGATGCGTGCCGCCGCCGACGCCGGACGAGCTGTACGTGAGCTTGCCCGGGTTGGCCTTCGCGTGGGCGATCAGCTCGGCGACGCTCTTGACCGGCAGCGACGGGCGGGCGACCAGGATGATCGGGAACACCGTGATCATCGCCACCGGAACGAAGTCCTTCTCGATGTCGTACGGCAGGTTGCCGCGCAGCGTCGGCAGGATCGCGTGATGGATCGCCGGAAAGAAGAAGTGGTAGCCGTCGGCCGGCTGCTTGGCGGCGGCCTGCGCGCCGACGATGCCGCCGGCGCCGGCCTTGTTGTCGACGACCGCCGGCTGATGCCAGAGCGCCGAGGCCGCCTGCGTGACGGTGCGCGCCGATACGTCGACCGGCCCGCCGGGCGGGAACGGCACGACGAATTCGACGGGCCGGGCCGGCCACGGATCGGCGGCGCCTGCCGCACGCGGCAGGCCGAGCGTGCCGCCGGCCGCCAGCGCGGCGGCGCCCAGCGACAGGCGGCGGCGGGTGGGCGAAGCGATGAGGCGGGTGGGCAGCGAGGTTTTCATGTCGGGGCGTCCTGACGGGGGAAGGGAAACGCTCGCATTCTAGGGCCTGTCCGCCTGTCCGCCTGTCCGGCACCCGGCACCCGGCACCCGGCGCTTGGAGCTTGGAGCTCGAGGCCCGGGCCGGTCGCCGGGGAGCCCGTCTATTCGCACGACCGTTGCAGGAACGTCCACAACGCCGGCGCCTCGCAGTGCGCGACGTTGAACCGGTACCACGCGCACGGCGCGTCGTCGGTCATGAAGAAGCTGCCGGGCGCCAGCCACACGCCGGCCGACAGCGCATCGGCGGCCAGCCGCGACGGCGCGGCGCGGGTCGGCAGCCGCGCCCACAGGAACAGGCCCGCGCGGGCGGTGGAACAGCTCGGCGCCCAGCGCGTCGAGCCGCGACTCGGCGCGCCGATGCGCGTCGGCGAGCCGGTCGCGCAGCATCGCGACGTGGCGCGCGTGATGGCCTTCGAGCAGCACCTTGTGCACGATCCGTTCGGCGATCTCGGACGAGGTCAGGCCGACCGCCATCTTCGTGCGCGCCAGCTCGGTGATCACCGACGGGTCGGCGACCACGTAGCCGACGCGCAGCGACGGCGCGATCGTCTTCGAGAATCCGCCGATCAGGATCAGCCGGTCGAACGCGGCCATCGCCGCGAGCTGCGGCGCCTGCGCGCCGGCCAGCGGCCCATAGATGTCCTCCTCGACCAGCCACAGGCCGTGCCGCTGCGCGCAGTTGAGCAGCCGGTGCGCGCAGGCCGGCGTCAGCGTCACGCCGGTGGGGTTCTGCAGCACGCTGTTGATGAACAGCACCTTCGGTTGCTCGCGCGAGGCGATCCGGTCCAGCGCCTCGACGTCCAGGCCGTCGACGGTCTTGGGCACGCCGACGACGCGCAGGCCGGCGAGCTTGAGGATCTGCAGCAGATTGCAGTACGCGGGCTCCTCGACGGCGACCACGTCGCCCGGTCGCAGCAGCAGCCGCGTGACCAGGTCCAGCGCCTGCGTGGCGCCCTGTGTCAGCAGCACGTGGCCGGTGTCGGTCGGCAGCCCGGCTTGCCGCAACTGCTTGCCGAGGTACTCGCGCAGCCCGCCCCAGCCGTACGGGTGGCCGTAGTGCGAGACCGGCAGCGACGGCGTGCGGCTCAGGCTGCGCAGCGCCTGCTGCAGGCCGCCCAGGTTCGCCCAGCTTTCGGGCAGCCAGCCGCAGCCGGCCTTGATCGGGATCGAGCGGTCGGCGAACACGTCCGACAGCAGCCATTCGGCGGTCAGCGCCGGCGGCGACCACTGGTGCAGCGCCGGGCCCGCGCCGCCGCCCTGCGCGCCGCCGAACGGCGCGCCGGGGTCGTCGCCGATGCTGGCGCCACCGCCGTCGGCCACGCGGTAGCCCGAGCCGCGCCGCGACGCGAGCACGCCCATCGACACCAGCCGGCCGTAGGCGTCGGCGACGGTGAACGTGCTCAGGCCGTGCTCGCGCGCCAGTTGCCGGATCGACGGCAGGCGGTCGCCGGCGACCAGGCGGCGGTCGCCGATCCGGGCGGTGACGGCCCTGACGAGCTGGTCGACCAGCGGCGGGGCGCCGGGCCGGCGATCGATTCGGCAGTCGAGCATGGCTGGGTGCGCTGTCGAGGGGCAAGCCGGAGCCGCCTGTACGGTTGATCGAAATTGACCAGTACGGTTGGTCGAATCCTCGTCAACTGTACATGCACGACGCCCGGCTGTCTGCCTAGACTGGCTGCGTCGCCACCCTTCTTCGCCCCGCCGCCATGTCGAGCCAGCCCGCCCCCCAGACCGATCTGTCGAACCTGTGGATGCCGTTCACGGCCAACCGCGCCTTCAAGCGCACGCCGCGCCTGCTGGCCGGCGCGCAGGGCATGTACTACACGACGCCCGAAGGCCGGCGCGTGCTCGACGGCACGGCCGGCCTGTGGTGCGTGAACGCCGGCCACGGCCGCAAGGAGATCCACGACGCGATCATCCGCCAGCTCGCGGTGCTCGACTACGCGCCGTCGTTCCAGCTCGGGCATCCGGTCGGCTTCGAGGCCGCCACCAGCGTGGCGTCGATGATGCCCGCCGGGCTGGACCGCATCTTCTTCACGAACTCGGGTTCCGAGGCGGCCGATTCGGCGCTGAAGATCGCGCTGGCCTATCACCGGGCGCGCGGCGACGCGCAGCGCACGCGGCTGATCGGGCGCGAACGCGGCTACCACGGCGTCGGCTTCGGCGGCATGTCGGTCGGCGGCATCCCGGGCAACCGCAAGACCTTCTCGTCGAACCTGCTGCCGTCGGTCGATCACCTGCCGCACACGCACGATCTGGCGCACAACGCGTTCTCGCGCGGCCAGCCGGCCTGGGGCGCGCATCTGGCCGACGAGCTCGAACGGTTGCTGCAACTGCACGATCCGTCGACGGTGGCCGCGGTCATCGTCGAGCCGCTGGCCGGATCGACCGGCGTGCTGGTGCCGCCGCGGGGTTACCTCGAACGGCTGCGCGAGATCTGCACGAAGCATGGCGTGCTGCTGGTCTTCGACGAGGTGATCACCGCGTTCGGCCGGCTGGGCGCGGCGACCGCCAGCGAGCGCTTCGGCGTCACGCCGGACATGATCACGATGGCCAAGGCGATCAACAACGCCGCCGTGCCGCTGGGAGCGGTCGCCGTGCGCCGCGAGGTGCACGACACGGTCGTGCAGGCCGGCGCCGAGGGCGCGATCGAGCTGGCGCACGGCTATACGTACTCGGCGCATCCGCTGGCCGCCGCCGCGGCGATCGCCACCCTCGACCTGTATCGGCGGACCGGCCTGTTCGAGCGGGCGCGCGAGCTCGAGCCGGCGTTCGAGCAGGCCGCGCATTCGTTGCGCGACGCGCCGCACGTGATCGACGTGCGCAACCTGGGGCTGGTCGCCGGCATCGAGCTGGCGCCGCGCGAGGGCGCGCCGGGCGCGCGCGCGGCCGAGGTGTTCGCCCGCTGCTTCGACGCCGGCGTGATGGTGCGCTACACCGGCGACACGCTGGCGTTCTCGCCGCCGCTGATCATCGAGGACGGCCAGATCGCGCAGTTGTTCGAGACGGTCGGCAAGGTGCTGCGCGACCTGCGCTGAACGCGGCGCCCGCCGGGCGCCGGGTCTTCACTCCTGGCCGCCGAGCCGGTCGAGCAGCCGGCCGAACAGCCGCCGGCGCAACGGCACCGGTTCGGCCGGCGTGCCGCGCAGCGCCGTCATCGAATCGATCTGCAGCAGCGTGAAATGGCCGCCCGGCCGCCAGCCGCCGGTGTCGATGTAATGGACGTTGCCGAGCGTGCGCGCGACGGGCACCGTGACGTGGCCGTGCACGATCGCGCGCGCATTGGCGACCGGCAGCGAGCGATGCATGGCGAAGCGCATCGGCATCCACAGGCAGCGCTTGCCCAGCGGACCGGCCGGATCGAGCCGCGGCCAGTCGAACGCGCGGGCGTGCTCCCAGTCCTTGAACGGACAGTCGGCGTGGATGCTGCCGACGATGCCTTGCTCGGTCTGCACCTCGATCGCGAACGGCAGCTCGCGCAGGCGCTCGCCGATGCGCCGGCGCTGCGCGTCGTCCAGCGACAGCAGCCACTCTCCGCCATGGAGCAGGAAATCGACGTCCGGATACGGATCGTCGAGCGCCGCGCGCCAGATCATGAAGTCGTGGTTGCCGCAGATCGCGTGGAACCACGGCAGATCCAGCCATTCGAGCACCCGCTCGGATTCGGGGCCGCGATCGACCAGGTCGCCGACCGAGAACAGCCGGTCGACCCGCTCGTCGAACAGCACGGTGTCCAGCGCCTGGCGCAGCGCCGAGAAGCTGCCGTGGATGTCGCCGACGAAGAAATCGCGACCGCGCGTGTTGATGTCGAACCGACGCAGCGCGCGGCTGGGAACCGGGATGGCCAGCCATTCGTCGTCGTGGGCTTTGGGGGCGGAATCGAGCGGAGTCATCAACCGATGTCGAGCGGTCGCGGCGGGGCGCGCGCGCCACAGACTATAAGCGAAACGGCCGGTCGCGAGCTCGACGGCGGCTGCCGGCCGGTGCCCGGCCTCAGGCCTTTTTCCGCGGCACCCGGTACAGGTAGATCTTCTTGCCGTTGACGACGGTCTCGCTGCTGGGCGGCCAGTCCTCGCCGAAGTCGTGCTCGTGCGACACCACCGGGGTGCCGGGCTTCAACTGCGCCCACAGCCGGGGCCGCAGCTTGCGGTTGTAGTTCCACTTCAGGAACAGCGCGACGACGGTCGCGTCGTGGAAATCGGCCTCGAACAGGTCGCCCTGGACGAACTTCACCCGCTCGGCCACGCCGGCCCGCTTCGCGTTGGCCGTGGCCTCGACGATCCGGTCCGGGTCGATATCGATCCCCACGCCGCGCGCGCCGAACTTGCGCGCCGCCGCGATGACGATCCGCCCGTCGCCGCAGCCCAGGTCGTAGACGACGTCCTTGCTGCCGACCTTGGCCAGATCGAGCATCGCGTCGACGATCTCGTCCGGCGTCGCGACGAAATCGACCTCGAGCCCCAGCTTGTTCTTCGGGTCGACCGGCGCCTTGTTCGGCGCCATGTCGCCGGGCACCGCGGCGCCGGCCGCGGCGGGCCGCGATCCGCCGGCAGCCTGGCCCGCGGCCGTCGTCTGCGCGCGGGCCGCGGCGCCCAGCGTCGCGGCGGCGGTCAGGCCGGCGGCCCATTGGAGAGTCTGTCTGCGCTGCATCGAACTCGCACCTCGTGGTGAAGGGAAGAAAGTCGTCGTGCCGGCGGCCGGCGAACTGTCGGCCGCCGGCGCAAGCGAAGGACGAACGCCCCGGGGCAGCGGTCGCGCTACCCGGGTCCGGCCGGGCCGGGGCGCCCGCGATCGAAGGCCAGCAGCACCGCCCCGACCGCCAGCACGCCGGCACCGAACCACGCGCCGCTGCCGACGTACGCGAGGCTCGAATACAACAGGTACGCGCAGGTGGCGATGAAGATCAGCGGCGTGACCGGATACAGCGGCACGCGGAACGGCCGGGGCGTGCGCGGGTCGCGCCGGCGCAGCACGAACAGGCCGATGCCGACCATCATGAAGAAGAACCAGAATACCGGCATCGTGTAGTTGACCATCGTCTCGATCCGGTCGGTGAACGCGCCGGCGACGACCAGGACCAGCGAGACGATGCCCTGCACGATCAGCGCGTTGCGCGGCGCGTCGCGCCGGTCGTCCCAGTGTCCGAGCCAGCCGAACGCGCGCCAGTCCCGGCCCAGCGCGTAGTTCGATCGCGCGCCGACCAGCACCGTCGCGTTGATCGACGTCAGCGCCGAGATCGCGATGATCAGGCTGATCAGCTTGCCGCCGGCGTCGCCGAAGTGTCGCTGCAGCACGTCGGCCGCCGCGGTCGTGCTGCCGGCCAGGCCCTGCAGGCCGAGGCTGCGCACGTACGCGTAGTTGATCGCCAGGTACAGCACCGTCACCGCCAGCAGCGATCCGATCATCGCGACCAGGATGCTGCGCCGCTGCTTGAGCTCGGCCGACAGGTAGGCGCCTTCGTTCCAGCCGCCGAACGTGAACAGCACGAACAGCATCGCCATCGGCGCGCCGACGGTCCAGGGGATGGCCGATGCGGCCTGCCCGCCGGCCGGCGCCGGCGTCGCGGCGGGCGGCGCCAGCAGGATCGCGCCGGTGACGATGACGGCGACCACGCCCAGCACTTCCAGCAGCGTCAGCAGCGACTGCGTGCTCTTGGTCTCGCGCAGCCCGGCCAGGTTGATCCCGGTCAGCGCCAGCGTGGCGAGCGCGGCCCACAGCGCCGACGAGTTCGGCCCGAGCCGCAGCAGGTTCGACGCGTAGTCGCCGAACGTATAGCCGAGGATCGCGATCGAGCCGCTGGTGATCACCGCGATCCGCGCCCACGCGAACAGGAACGCCATCCGCCGCCCGAAGGCGCGGGTCAGGAAGTGGTAGTCGCCGCCCGCGCTCGGATACGTGGTGGCCAGCTCGCAATAGCACAGCGCGCCGACGATCGACACCGCGCCGCCGGCCAGCCAGTACAGGTAGAACGCGGTCTCGCCGCTGCTGTTGCTCGCCACCAACGATGGCAGCCGGAAGATGCCGGCGCCGATGACCAGCCCGGTGATGATCGCGATCGCGTCGAGGGTGCCGAGCAGGCGGCGGGGGCGGGCGTCGGTCACGTGGGCGCTCATGTGGACGGCTGAAGCGAGGGAAGGGGGGCGGACGGAAGCCGGAGGCGGACGGATCCGGCGTACGGGGCGGTTCGCGAGTGTAGTCGGCGCGCGGCGGTGCCAGCCATTCGGGCTTACGCGCGCCGTCGGCGGGACGGGCCGGCGCGCTCGTGCGCCTGCTCCGCAGACGGGGCGCCGCGGCGCTTCCGGGGGCGCCGGGCGGCTCACCAGCCTCGCCGCCTGTCGGCGAGCATTGCAGCGCCTTGCAATTTGCGACGTATCGAATGCCAAGTCTTGTCAATTTCAACGGGTAAACCCGTAGAATGAGCGCCTCATGACCGCATTGACCACTCTCCAGATCGACGACGGCAATGGGCCGGCGCTGCAGTTGCTGCACGCGCGTGCCGATCGTCCCGACGCGCCGGCGATGCTGCTCGTGCATGGCGCGTACACCAGCGCGCAGTGCTGGGCGCCCACGTTCATGCCGTATTTCCGCAGCCGCGGCTATGACGTCTACGCCGTTTCGTTGCGCGGCCACGGCGGCAGCAAGGGGAAATCCCGCCTCGACGTCACCGGCCTGTCCGACTACCTCGACGACATCCAGCGCGCCGCCTGCCGGATAGGCCGGCTGCCGGTGCTGATCGGTTCGTCGATGGGCGGGTTGCTCGTGCAGCGCTGGCTGACGGCCGGGCGCGCGGCCAAGGCCGCGGTGCTGCTCTGCAGCGTGCCGCCGTCGGGCCTGTCGGCCGCCGCCATGCAGATGGCGTTCTCCAACCCGCAGGCGTTCGCCGAGCTGGCGCAACTGGCGATCGCCGGCAGCGTCAATCCCGGCCTGATGAACCTGCTCTGCGACAACCCGCTCGAGGACCGGCTGCTCAAGCCGTTCTATCGCGAGCTGGGCCGCGAGTCGACGCGCGCGCTGTGGGAGTCGACGTGGGCGCCGATGGTCGGCTGGATCAACAGCCGGTGTCCGGTGCTGGCCGTGCATGGCGAGAACGACCGCATGGTGCCGGTCGACTCGGTCCGCATGATGTCGGCGCGGCTGAACGCCGAGGCGGTCCGGCTGCCCGGCATCGGCCATCTGCCGATGATCGACAAGGACTGGATGCATGCCGCCGACGCGATCGACGGCTGGTTGCGAAAGCTCTGTCCGGCGGCGCGGCCGGCCGCTGCCGCCTGATTTTGGGCGTATCGGCCGACGCCCTGGGTCGTGGGCCGATGCGCGCCGGGCGGACGTCAGCCCCGATCCGCCGTCTCCGTCCCTCATCCGCCGGCCCATCCGCCGCCGCCTCGGCGGCCTCCGGGCCGGGCCTCGCGGCGCCGATCGGCAGCCTCCGGACCGGTCCCCGCGCCGCCGATCGGCGCCGTGCGCGCGGGCCGCGATCGCGCGGCGTCGAGCATTGCGCAAATATCGAGGTCGCGCGTCGGCAAGGTCCTACCGTCCGTCGGCCGGGGTAAAGAGCGGGGTCGTGGACCTTTGCGGGGTATGCCCTAATGGCATGAACGGAAACGACGTCGCCGGCGTAATCGACCCGGTGCGACCCGGGAGCGCCACCACCGAAGGAACCGATACGGAGCCGCAGCAATGGGTACTTAGTAAGACGACGCGAGACGCCAAGCCTGGACGGAGGCTCGAACGTTCCGTCATGAGCCTGAAGTACGTTGGTGAGTCTTTCGAGAACTATCGGTAGTGGAGTATCGCCGTGCCAAGCATCCAGCCTGTCTACAATAATGAATCGTTCGTTCGCACCGGTCCGCTGATGGACCTGGGCAGTTACCCCGCGTGGGCCCGGCAGATGGCCGCCGACTGCGCGCCGGTTCGCCAGCGGGTCGTCAATCACGCGGTGTTCACGTCGATGCGCGACCTGTGCCTGTCCGAGCGGGCGGCGCGCAACTGCCTGGTCGGCCTGTGGCCGGTCGTCGAGCAGTTTCCGCAGTTCATGGCGATGAACCTGCTCAAGCTGCGCTACGGGCAAAGCCCCGCGCACGAAATGGCCCGCCATTACCTGATCCGCAACATCCGCGTCGAGCAGCATCACGCCGACTATTGGATCGACTGGGCCGGCGCGCACGGCGTGCCGCGCGAGGATCTGCTGCACGGCGAAACGCCGCCGGCCAGCCAGGCGCTGTCGTACTGGCTGTGGCATACCTGCGACCGTGATCCGCTGGCGGTCGCGATGGCCGCCACCAACTACGCGATCGAAGGCGTCACCGGCGAATGGGCGGCGCTGGTGTGCACCAAGAGCGACTACGAGAACAGCTTCCCGGCCGACATCCGCAAGAAGGCCACGCGCTGGCTGCGCCTGCACGCGCACTATGACGACACGCATCCGTGGGAAGCGCTGGAGATCATCTGCGGACTGGTCGGCACGCGTCCGTCGGCCGAGGTCGTCGAGAGCCTGACCAACGCCGTCCGGACCAGCTACCATTACCTCGCGTTGGCGCTCGACTCGTGCCTGGCCGACGAAACCGCGTCGACCAACGTGATCGCGATGATGCCGCGGTCCGCTTACCTGCCGCAGAACCGGGTCTGATCGCCGGTCGCGGCGCTGGCCGGCGCGGTCGTTCCACCGGCGTCGGCCGCATCGGCCGATCGGTCCTCGAGCCGCCGGCGCCAGCGCGCCAGCGCCCCCTCCAGCGGCTCCGGCCGCGAGATGTAGTGCCCCTGCGCGTAGTCGATGCCCATGCGCGTCAGCTCGTCGCAGGTCGCCTCGTCCTCGACCCATTCGGCGACGGTCTTGACGCCGATCACCCTGGCGATCTGCTGGATCGCGATGACCATCACGCGATGGACCGGGTTGCGCCGGAAGTCGGTGACGAGGTTGCCGTCGATCTTCAGGCAGTGGACCGGCATGCTGCGCAGGTAGGTGAACGACGACATGCCGCTGCCGAAATCGTCGAGCGCGATCACGCAGCCGAGCGCGCCCAGCCGGCGCATCAGCTCGACCGCCACCGTCATGTTCGTGATCGCCGAGGTCTCGGTCACCTCGAAGCCGATCCGGTCGTACGGCAGCCCGGATTCGGCGAACTGGCCGATGATGAAGTCGTACAGCGTCTCGTCGGCGACCGACTGGCCGGACAGGTTGACCATGCAGCGCGGCAGCGGCCGACCCCGGTCGCGCAGCGTGCGCAGCGTCGCGAACGCCTCGGTGATGATCCAGCGGTCGATGCGCGGCATCACGCCGTAGCGCTCGGCCGCCGGAATGAAGCTCATCGGCGGCACGAGCTTGCCGTCGGGGCTGACCATCCTGACCAGCAGCTCGATGTGCGAGTCGGTCGCGTCCCGGCCCAGCGCGCGGATCTCCTGCCCGTACAGGATCAGCCGCCGGTCGTCGAACGCGCTGTTGATCTGCGAGATCACCGCCATCTCGCCGCTGCGCTGGCGCAGCTCCTCGTCGTCGGGGCGGTAGACGTGCACGCGATTGCGGCCGTTCTCCTTGGCCATGTAGCAGGCCCGGTCGACCGCATTGAGCACGACGCCCGCCGTCGCCATGTCGTCCGAGACCACCATCACGCCGATGCTGGCGCTCGACGAGAAGGTCTTGCCGTCGCGCGCGAAGCGGTGCAGCGCGATGCGCTCGCGGATCGATTCGGCCGCCTCGAGCGCGCCGGACGGGCCGATCGACGGCAGCAGCAGGCCGAATTCGTCGCCGCCCAGCCGCGCCGGCAGCGCGTGCGCCGGCGCCCGGTCGACGAGCAGCGAGGCGATCTGCCGCAGCAACTCGTCGCCCGCCGTATGGCCGCAGGTATCGTTGACGATCTTGAACTGGTCCAGATCGAGCATGATCACCGCGTGCTACGTCCGGCGACATTCGGCGTCTCGAGCATCAGTCCCAACTGGCGATCGAACTCCTGCCGGTTGCACAGCCCGGTCAACATGTCGTGCGTGGCCTGGTGCTGCAACTGCTCGGCCATCGCGCGCTCGCGCGTCACGTCGCGCAGCACCAGCACCGCGCCGATGGTCCGGCCGTCGCGATCGCGGATCGGCGCGGCCAGCTCGTCGACCGCGATGCGCCGGCCGTCGCGGTGCACGATCTGGCCGGTGTCGGTCAGCTCCTGCACCACGCCGTCGCGGATCACCTTCTGCATCTGCGCTTCGATCGGGTTGCCGCCGCCGTCGTCGACCGGCTGCAGCAGGTCGGTGAACGGCCGGCCCGTCGCCGCCGACGAGCGCCAGCCGGTCAGCAGCTCGGCGGCCTTGTTCAGGTACTCGACCCGGCCGTCGCGGTCGACCGAGATGACCGCGTCGCCGATCGAATGCAGCGTCACCTGCGCGCGTTCCTGCTCGGCATGGGCCTGCCGCTGCGAGGCCTGCAGCGCTTCGCTGATCGCCGCGCTGCGTCGGAGCATGTTGCGCGTGTTCCAGATCGCGCCGATCAGCAGCGTCAGCGCGCATAGCGACAGCGACGCGATGATCAGCCGCGACACCTGCCGCGACATCCGGCCCATCTCGTCCATGAACGCGTCCGCCTTCGGCGTGAGCTCGCGGTGCAGCGCGTCGATGCGCGCTTCGTAGTCGCGGATCTCGTAGTCGTCGAGCGAGCCGAGCGCCCAGCGCGCGCGCAGGTCCAGGCCGATCGAGATCATCTGGTCGAATAGCCGGTCGCCTTCGGCCCACAGTTCGATCGCCGGCCGCATCAGCCCGGTGTCGCCGAATACGCGCAGCAGCCGGATCAGCGTCATCAGGTCGTCGCGATCGGCGTGCCCGGCCGTGAAGCCGTCGATCGCCGCGGCGATGTCCGGATCGGGCGCCTGCAAGGCCAGCCGGGCCCGCCGGTCGCCAAGGATGACTTCGGCCGCCTTCTCGAACGCCGCGTAGTCGCGCGCCATGCCGCTGCGGGCATAGCCGGCCAGCGCGTAGGCCGCGTCGCGCTCGGCCTTCGACCAATGGCTCTCGCCGCCCACGTAAGCCCGGATGCCCGCCATGATCATGATGCTGACCGCGGACAGGGTCGCCATCATCAGGACGAGGGCCACGAATGGCCATATCAGTCCCAGCAATCGTCGGTTGACTCGCGCCAGCGGCAAAGACATCGAAAGGCAGCGCGAAACCCGCGTTTGGCGAGGGTTTCACAGAATTTTACATACACTGCATATCATAGCGGCCGGAAGGCACCCGGTCCGCCCGGTCTCTGACGGGCGGTCAGCAGCCGCGCGCTTGTGGTCGCGAGGCGGTAGCGAGGGCTCAGATTTCCATGTTGTCGATCAGCCGGGTCGCGCCCAGCCGGGCGGCGGCCAGCACGACCCGCGGCTCCTGGTTGCCGTCCAGCGCCGGGTCGGCCGCCCGCAGGTCGTGGCGGCGGCGGATCGACACGTAGTCCGGCGCCCAGCGGGCCTCGCGCAGCGCGGACATCGCCTCGGCCTCGAGCGCGGCGAAATCCCGCCGCCCGCCGCGTACCGCGTCGCAGACGGCGCGCAGCGCGCGCGACAGCAGCACGGCCCGTTGCCGCTCGTCGGCGCTCAGGTAGCCGTTGCGCGAAGACAGCGCGAGCCCGTCGTCGGCGCGGGCGGTCTCGCAGCCGTCGATGACGACCGGCAACGCGAACTGCGCGACCATCCGCCGCACGATCATCAGTTGCTGGTAGTCCTTCTTGCCGAACACCGCGAACGCCGGCCGGACCTGGTTCAGCAGCTTCAGGACCACCGTGCACACGCCGGTGAAGAAACCGGGGCGGAAGTGCCCCTCGAGCACGTCGGCCAGCGCTTCGGGCGGATGCACGGTATAGCCCTGCGGCTCCGGATACATCTCGCGCTCGGCCGGCGCCCAGACGATGTCGTTGCCGGCGGCGGCCAGCTTCTCGCAGTCCTGCTCGAACGTGCGCGGGTAGGTATCGAAGTCCTCGTGCGGCGCGAACTGCAGCCGGTTCACGAAGATGCTGGTGACGACCGGCCCGCCCAGCTCGCGCGCGCGCCGCACCAGCGACAGGTGCCCGTCGTGCAGGTTGCCCATCGTGGGCACCAGCGCCGTGCTCGACCGGCCGGCCAGCGCGGCGCGCAGTTCGGCCAGGGTGTGGATGACTTGCATGGATTGACTCCGTCGATGTCGGTTCGGCTCGGCGCGTGCGGTTCGGCGCGTTCAGCGTTCAGCTCAGCGAGAAATCCAGGCCGGAATCGGCGTGCGCGTCCTGCGCGAGCAGGCCGGCCAGCGTCGGCATCGCCTCGTCCAGCGCGTGGTCGAGCCGCCACGGCGGATTGAAGACGAACATGCCGCTGCCGTGAAGGCCGATGCCGTCCGGCGATGCGCGCCTGACGTCCAGCCACGCGTGCAGCCAGTCGCCGGGCGCGAGCCGGCGAAGCTGGTCGGGCAGGCGCTGCGCCTCGCGCCGGCTGACCCGCGGGTACCAGACCGCGTAGGTGCCGGTCGCGAAGCGCTGCAGCCCGTCGCGTATCGCGTCCTGCACGCGGCGGTAGTCCTGCTTGTCCTCGTACGAGGGGTCGATCAGCACCAGGCCGCGCCGCGAAGGCGGCGGCAGGCAGGCGCGCACGCCGGCGAAGCCGTCGCCGGCCACGACCGCCACGCGCCGGCCCGCCGACACGAAGTATTCGCGCAGCACGTCGATCTCGGTCGGGTGCGCCTCGTACAGGCGCAGCCGGTCGATGTCGCGCAGCATCTGCCAGGCGAGCTGCGGCGATCCGGGGTAATGGCCGGGCACCGACGACGGCGGCGCGTCCGGCGTCACCGTTCCCGCATAGGCGCGCACCTGCGCCAGGTAGTCGTCGATCGCCCCGGGCGCGAACTCGCGCGTCCACAGCCGGGCGATGCCGGTCTGGAACTCGGCGCTCTGCGCGGCGAATCCCGTCTCGAGCGCGTAGGCGCCGGCGCCCGCGTGCGTGTCGACGAACAGCAGCGGCTTGTCCTTGCGCGTCAGCGCCCGCAGGATCTGCACGAGCACCACGTGCTTGAGCACGTCCGCGTGGTTGCCGGCATGGAAGCCGTGGCGATAGCTGAACACGATGCGCGGAGCTCAGATCAGGTACTCGGCCGCGTTGTCGTGGCCGAGGATCACGTAGTTGACGCGCCGGATGTCGGCCAGCTTCGTGCCGCCGGCGTACGAGATCGAGCTTTGCAGGTCTTCTTCCATCTCGCGCAGCGTGTCGGCCAGCAGGCCCTTGATCGGCTCGAGGATGCGCTTGCCTTCGACGAAGCTGCGGTGGCCCTTGTTGAACTCCGACGCCGAGCCGAAGTACTCCTTGTAGCGCACGCCGTCGACCTCGACCGTCCGGCCAGGCGATTCCTCGTGGCCCGCGAGCATCGAGCCGATCATCACGATGGTGGCGCCGAATCGCACCGACTTGGCGATGTCGCCGTGCTCGCGGATGCCGCCGTCGGCGATGATCGGCCGCGTCGCCAC
>JASGFT010000038.1:0-31882 GCA_047605425.1 Burkholderiaceae bacterium
CGGGAACGGGCCCGGCGCGATCGCGACCAGGCGCACGCCCTTGCCGCCCCATTCGACGGCCAGGCTGCGCGTCATCGCCAGCAGGCCGGTCTTGGCGATCGACGACGGGACCGTGAACGCGCGGCCGGTGATCGTCGACGTCGACAGGATGCTGAGCACGGTGCCCGGCCGGCGCTGCGCGATCCAGCGCTTGCCGGCCGCCAGCGTGCAGTAGATCGCGCCGTGCAGCGTGACGCCGAGCACCGCGTCGACGGCGCGCGGCGACAGGTGCTCGGTCTGCGCGACGAAGGTGGCGGCGGCGTTGTTGACCAGCACGTCGACGCCGCCGGCCGCATCGATCGCGGCGAACATCGCGTCGACCGCGTCGGCCTGGCGGATGTCGCAGACCCGCGTGGCCACCTCGGCGCCGAGCTCGGCGCGCAGCTCGCCGGCGGTCTGCTCGAGCACGTCGGGCCGCCGGCCGCAGATCGTCAGCGATGCGCCCAGCTCGGCGAAGCGGCGGCCCATCGAGCGGCCCAGGCCGCTGCCGCCGCCGGTGATCAATACGCGCTTGCCGCGCAGCAGGCCGGATTCGAACATGTCAGCGTCTCCTGCGAGGGGCCGTCATTGCGGCTGGATGTTGGCGGCGGCCGCCACGCGCTTGAAGCGCTCGAACTCGGCGCGCTGGAAGCGTTCCATCTCGTCGGGGCGATAAGCCATCGACTCGCCCGGCTGCGTCGCCATGTAGTCGCGCGACTCGGCGCTCGCCATCACCGCCTGCATCGCCTCGGCCAGCTTGGCCGTGGCCTCGTCCGGTGTCTCGGAGCGCACGTAGAACGACGACCAGACATAGGTCTCGAACTCGAGGTAACCGCTGTCGCGCATCGTCGGCACCTCGGGAAAATCGCGATGCCGCTGGCCGGCGGTCATCGCCAGCGCGCGGATCCGGCCGTCCTTGACCATCGGCGCGGCGCCGCCGAAGTCGACCGCGCCCAGGTCGAGCTGGCCGCCGATCAGGTCGGTGAAGATCTGCGCGCCGCCCTTGTAGGCGACGTTGGTCAGCGGCGCGCCGGTCACCGTCTGCAGCCAGGCCGCCACGAGTTGGTAGCCGGCCGAGTAGGTGCCGATCGTCAGCGGCTTGCCGCTGCGCCGGCTGTCGGCGACGAGTTCCTGGATCGTCCTGTACGGCGACTGCGCCGACGTGATGAAGCCGACGGCGCCGCGGGCGATGCCGATCACCGGCCGGAAATCCTTGAACGGATCATAAGGGAGCGACTTCATGACGACCGGGTTGACGGTCATCGGCGAGTTGCTGGCCAGCAGGATCGTGTGGCCGTCGGCGGGCACGCTCTTGACGGTCTGGATCGCGATCAGGCCGCTGCCGCCGGGGCGGTTCTCGATCAGCACCGGCTGGCCGAGCAGCCGGCTCAACTGCTCGCCGTAGAAGCGCGAACCGGTGTCCGAGCCGCTGCCGGCCGCGAACGGCACGATGATGCGGATCGGCTTGTTCGGAAAATCGCGCGGCGGCAGCGCGCGGATCGCCGAGTGGTCGAGCACCTGTTGCGGTTGCCCGGCCGGCTGCGACGGTTGCGGCTGGGCGCCGGCGACCGTCGGCCGTGCACCGAGCGCGGTCGCGCCGGCCAGCGCGGCCAGGCCGAGCAGCCGGCCCAGCGCGTCGCGGCGCGAGTCGGACGACGGCGGCGAGTCGGGCGACGGCGGCGAGTCGGGCGATTGCCGGGATTGCTGCGATTGGGAAGGCTGTGGCGATCCGGACGACGCCCGCAGCACGCCCTTGTCCTTCAGCGCCTGGATCTGCGCGTCGCTCAGGCCGGCTTCGCGCAGCACCTCGTCGGTGTCCTGGCCCAGCGTCGGCGCCGGGCGGCGCACGGCTGCCGGCGTCTCGCTGAACAGCGTGGTCGGGCGCAGGTAGCGGATCGGGCCTTCGGTCGGGTGCTCGCCTTGCTCGAACAGGCCGACGGCGCGCAGGTGCTCGTCGTCGAGCAGCTCGGCCAGGCCGCGCACCGGCGATGCCGGGATGTCGAGCTCCTCGCAGATGCGCAGCCACTCGGCCGTCGTGCGCTGGCGCGTGATCGCATGCATGTCGCGGTACAGCTCGCTGACGTGGCGGTTGCGGGCGAAGCGGTCGGCGACCTGGTACTTGTCGGCCAGCTCGGGGCGGCCGGCCATCTCGAAGAAGGCCTGCCAGTGCCGCGCCGTGTACGGCAGCATCGCGATGTAGCCGTCGCGCGTCGGCGCCGGCTTGCGGCCCGCGCCGAGGATCCGCGCGTAGCCGGGCGGCGCCGTCGGCGGCTCGAACGTCAGGCCGCCCAGGTGCTCGGCCAGCGTGAACGCCGTCATCGATTCGAGCATCGGCACCTCGACGTACTGGCCCTGGCCGCTGCGCGCGTGGTGGACGGTCGCCGCCAGCACCGCATTGGCCAGCAGGATGCCGCAGACCTTGTCGGCCAGCAGCGTCGGCACGTAGTCGGGCTTGTCGGCGATGCCGCCGATCAGGCCGGCCAGCCCGCAGGCGGCCTGGATGATGTCGTCGAAAGCCGGCTTGTGGCGATCCGGGCCTTGCTGGCCGAAGCCGGTCGCCACGCAGTAGATGATGTCGGGCTTGATCGCCCGCACGGCCTCGTAGCCGAGGCCGAGCCGCTCGATCGCCGGCACGCGCATGTTGTGCACGACGATGTCGACGGTGGCGATCAGCCGTTCGAGCGCGCGCCGGCCGTCATCGGATTTCAGGTCGATCGCGACCGAGCGCTTGTTGCGGTTGATCGCCAGGAAGATCGAGCTCATGCCCGCGTGGCGAGAGACGCCGTTGGCGCGCATCAGGTCGCCTTCGAGGCCTTCGATCTTGATGACGTCGGCGCCCATGTCGCCGAGGATCTGCGTGGCGAGCGGCCCGAGCACGACGGCCGTCAGGTCCAGCACGCGCAGCCCGCGCAGCGGTCCGGCCGGGCCGGCGGCATCGGTCGCGCGCGGTGTCGGGGGAGCGGGGGGCTCGGCCATCGCGGGTGTCTCCTTCGTCTCGGCGGCGGTCTCGGGCGCGCGACGCGCCATTCATCGATTCGCGGCGAGTATATATATTTGCTGTGCGAGTAACAAGTAAGTATACTACCCACCTACCCGCGCCCGCCGGGCTGGCGCGGCGTGCGTCGGCGCGCGGCGCGGCGAAAAACCGGGCGGCGAGCGCCGGATCGACGAGGAGACGACAGGCATGGAACGGGATCGGATTTCCGGGAAACGCCGGTGCGCCGCGCTCGGCATGATGGCGATGGCCGTGACGATCGCGTGCGGGCTGGCCGCGCAGCCCGGTCCGGCGGCAGCGGGCGCCGCGGCCGGCGACTACCCGTCGCGCCCGATCAAGTTCATCGTGCCGTTCCCGCCCGGCAGCGGCACCGACACGTCGGCGCGCTATTTCGGCAAGAAGCTCGGCGAAATGACCGGCCAGCCGGTGGTCATCGAGAACCGCGCCGGCGGCAACGGCTTCATCGCCGTGCAGCAGGCGCTGTCGGCGCCGGCCGACGGTTACACGATCTTCATCGGCAGCAATTCGACGCTGTCGACGAACGCCGCGCTGTTCAAGAAGCTGCCGTACGACCCGGTCGCCGATTTCGTGCCGATCACCGGCTTGATGCGCGGCCCGGCGCTGCTGATCGTGCCGCCGGATTCGCCGTACAAGACGCTGGCCGAGTTCGTCGACGCGGCGCGCAAGCAGCCGGGCAAACTCAACTACGGCGCCGGCTCGGCCAGCTATCAGTTGATGGGCGAGCTGTTCGCCGAGTCGACCGGTACCAAGCTGCTGCACGTGCCGTACAAGGGCGCGTCGGACGCGGTGACGGCGGTGGCCGCCGGCAACGTCGATTTCTCGCCGGTCGATACGTCGGCGGCGTTGGAGTTGGCGCGCAGCGGCAAGGTGCGCGCGCTGGCGATCGCGGCCGACAAGCGCTCGCCGGTGCTGCCCGACGTGCCGACGGCCGCCGAGGCCGGCGTCGCCGGCTACGCCGCTTATGTCTGGGTGGCGGCGATGGCGCCGGCGAACACGCCCAAGCCGGTCGTCGACAAGCTGACCAGGCTGTTCGTCGATATCGTCGAGCAGCCCGAGACCCAGGCGTTCTACGCGCGCTCGGGTGGCGAGGCCTCGCCGCCCGGCCCCGAGTTCTTCCGCAAGTTCCAGCAGGACGAGATCGCGCTGTGGAAGCGCATCGCCGCCATCGCCAAGGTCGAGCAGCAATGAGCGGCGCGCTCGACCTGAAGGCGCCGCAGGGCCACGCGGCGCTGCTCGAGCTGGTTGCCGGCGCCGACGTGCCGCGCTACGTGCCGCTGGCCTTCGTCGATCGCACGGTCGGCTTGGCCGCCGTCGATCCGCCGGCTGGCGCCGCGTCATGGCGAGCACAGCGCCGACGTGCTGCGCGAGCTCGGCTATGACGACGAGACGATCCGCCGGCTGGCCGAGGCCGGCGTCACGCGGCTGGGCGATCGACGCCCGCCCCCCGACAGCATCGATTCATCGAGAGGAAACCCATGCAGACCATCGACATCAGTCCGTGCACGCTGGACGAGCGCTGCGAGGCGCTGCGCGCCGAGGTGCGCGCGTTCATCGCCGAGCACATCGGCAAGTACTCGCCGGCCATCCGCGCGCGCAACTGGGCCGGCGGCGACCCCGAATGGAGCCGGATGATGGGCGAGCGCGGCTGGATCGGCATGACCTGGCCCAAGCGCTACGGCGGCCACGAGCGCTCGTCGCTCGAACGCTACGTGGTGCTCGAGGAGATGCTGTCGGCCGGCGCGCCGGTCGGCGCGCACTGGATCGCCGACCGCCAGAGCGCGCCGCTGCTGATGCGTTATTCGCCGGACGTGCTGGCGCCGCGGATCGTGCCCGAGATCGTCAAGGGCACCACCTATTTCTGCATCGGCATGAGCGAGCCGGACTCGGGCTCGGACCTGGCGTCGATCCGCACGCGCGCGACCAGGACCGACGGCGGCTGGGTCATCAACGGCAGCAAGCTTTGGACCTCGGGCGCCCACTACGCGAGCTACATGATCGCGCTGGTGCGCACCGAGGCCAAGAGCGACAACCGCCACGCCGGCATGTCGCAGTTCCTGATCGACATGAAGACGCCGGGCGTCACGCACCGGCCGATCCGCAACATGATCGGCGACCACGACTTCAACGAGGTGTTCCTCGAGAACGTCGAGGTGCCCGACGAGAACCTGATCGGCAGTCCGGGCGACGGCTGGCACCAGGTGACGGCCGAGCTGTCGTTCGAGCGCAGCGGCCCCGAACGCTACCTGAGCTGCACGCAACTGCTGTTCGAGATGCTCGACGCGGCCGACGCGTCGGATCCGCGCCATCGCGTCGAGCTGGGCCGGCTGACGGCCCGTTACGCGACGATGCGCCAGATGTCGCTGGGCGTGGCCGGCATGCTGCACCGGGGCGAGAATCCGTCGCTGCCGGCCTCGGTGGTCAAGGACCTGGGCGCGCTGCTCGAGCAGGGCATGCCCGACACCGCCCACGATCTGTTCGGCGGCCGGATCGAGCCCGATTCGTCGCTCGACCAGGTGCTCGCCTACCTGGCGCAGGCCAACGTGTCGTTCTCGATGCGCGGCGGCACGCGAGAGATTCTGCGCGGCATCATCGCCCGCGGCCTGGGGCTGCGCTGAGCGCCCGACCCGACAATCGCCGAATCCGAGGAATCCGCAATGAATCAGACGACCGTGAATGAAACGCAGGCGATGATCGCCGAGAGCGCGCAGCGCCTGTTTTCCGAGAACATCGACCGCAAGCTGCTCGACGCGTTCGAGGCGGGGCAGTGGCCGGCCCGGCTCTGGGAGCTGGCGCGCGACAGCGGCTTCGCGCAGGCGACGGCCAGCGAGGACGCCGGCGGCATCGACGCGAGCTGGTCCGACGTCTATCCGGTGCTGCGCGGCATCGGCTACTGGCAGGTGCCGCTGCCGCTGGGCGAGACGCTGGTCGCGTCCTGGCTGCTGTCGCGCGCGGGCCTGCCGGTGCCGAGCGGGCCGATGACGATCATCGAGCAGGGCCAGGGCAACGACCTGCGGTTGACGCGCGACGGCGCCGGCGTGGCGATCGCCGGCGAGGCCCGGCGCGTGCCTTATGGCCGCTATGCCGAGCACGTGCTGGTGTCCGGCCGCGTCGACGGCCGGCAGGTGATCGCGCTGCTCGACGTCGCGTCGGCCGGCGACGCGCTGTCGGTCGAGCCCGGCGTCAACATCGCCCGCGAGCCGAGCGACACGCTGAAATTCCGCGACGCCCGGGCGGCCGGCGCCGACTGGTCGCTGCCTGGCCTGGCCCAGCCGGTCTGGACGCTGGGCGCGCTGGTGCGCAGCGCGGCGATCGTCGGCGCGCTCGAATCGGCGCTCGAGCAGGCGGTCGCCTACGCGAACGAGCGCGTGCAGTTCGGCAAGCCGATCGGCAAGTACCAGGCCGTGCAGCAGTCGCTCGCGCAACTGGCCGGCGAGACGGCGGCCGCGCGGATGGCCACGCTCGCGATCGGCGCGGCGCCCGACGCCGCCGCCCCGCACATCGGCACGACGGCGTTCGACACCGCGGCCGCCAAGGTGCGCGCCGGCGAGGCGGCCAGCAAGGCCACGTCGATCGCGCACCAGGTCCACGGCGCGATCGGCTTCACTTATGAACACTCGCTGCACTATGCGACGCGCCGGCTGTGGTCGTGGCGCGCCGAGTTCGGCAGCGACGCGCAATGGGCCGAGCGGCTCGGCCAGGCGGCGATCGAGGCGCGCGCCGCCGGCTTCTGGGCCGGCCTGACCCAGCGCGCGCTGATCGCCTGATTCCATCATCGACCCCCAACCCCACCGAACACCGCAAGAGGGACACGAATGGCTGATTTCGTTTTGTACGAGCAGAAGGAAGGCGTCGTCACGCTGACGCTGAACAACCCCGACGAGCGCAACGCGCTGTCCAAGCAGTCGCAATGGGACGAGATCGTCGACGCCTGCGACCGGATCCAGAAGGACCACAGCGTCAAGGCCGTCGTGCTGACCGGCGCCGGCACCGCGTTCTGCGCCGGCGGCAACGTCAAGGACATGAAGAACAAGTCCGGCATCGCCGCCGGCAACGGCTACTCGATCCGCGAGGGGTACCGCAACGGCATCCAGCGGATCCCGCTGGCGATGTACTACCTGGACGTGCCGACGATCGCCGCGGTCAACGGCCCGGCGATCGGCGCCGGCTGCGACCTGACGACGATGTGCGACATCCGCATCGCGTCCGAGAAGGCCAAGTTCGCCGAGAGCTTCGTCAAGCTGGGCATCATCCCCGGCGACGGCGGCGCCTGGCTGCTGCCGCGCGTCATCGGCTATTCGAAAGCGGCCGAGCTGAGCTTCACCGGCGACACGATCGACGCGGCGACCGCGCTGCAGATCGGGCTGGTGTCGAAGGTCGTCGCGCCCGATCAGTTGCTGCCCGAGGCGCACGCGCTGGCGAACCGGATCGCCGCCAACTCGGGCCCGGCCGTGCGGATGGCCAAGCGGCTGCTGCGCGAGGGCCAGCACCAGCGGATCGAGTCGCTGCTCGAGATGTCGGCGGCGTTCCAGGCGCTCGCGCACCAGACGCCCGAGCACGCGGCGGCGATCGACGCGTTCCTCGCGTCGATGAAGCGCTGAGCGGCGCCCACCCGTCGACAGGACCCGCGCCATGACCGCCGTCTCGCCCGCCGCTTCGCCCGCCGCTTCGTCCGCCGCTTCGTTATCTCCGCGCATCGACCACGCCGTCATCAACGTCGGCCGCCGGCTCGACGACGCGCAGGCGCGCTTCGAGCGCCTGGGTTTCCAACTGACGCCGCGCGGCCATCATTCGCGCGGCACCAGCAATCACCTGGTGATCCTCGGCAGCGACTACATCGAGCTGATCGGCGTCGAGCCGTCGCGGACCGGCGTCGTCGACTGGGGCCATCCGCCCGGACTGGTCGGCCTGGTGTTCAAGACCGACGACGCGCGCCGGCTGGCGGCCGAGCTGGCCGGGCGCGGCGTGCCGCTGGATCCGGCCGGCGCCAGCGACCTGTCGCGCCCGGTCGATCTGGCCGACGGCGGCACGCGCGACGCGCGCTTCCTGACGCTGCGGCTGGCGCCCGAGCGCGTCGCCAACGGCCGCGTGTTCTTCTGCGAGCATCGCACGCCCGAGCTGGTTTGGCAGGCGGCCTGGCAGCGCCATCCGAACGGCGCGACCGGTGTCGCCGAATACGTGTACGCGGCCGAGGATCCGGCGCGCGCCGCCGCGCTGGTCGGGCAGGTGTTCGCGTCCACGCCGATCGTCGAGGTGCCCGGCGGGCGCCGGATGGCGGCCGGCGTCGGCAGCGGCGCCGCCGCCGTGTCGTGGCTGGTGCCCGACGAGATCGTTCGCCGCTACGGCGACGCGGCGCTGGCGCCGATCCACGATCCGGCGATGGCGGGCGCGGACCGCGCGATCGCGCTCGAGCTGGCGGTCGCCGACGTGGCGGCCGCGAAGGCCGCGCTGGATGCCGGGCAGGTGCCGTATACGGTGCAGCCCGACGGCGGCCTGCGCGTCGCGCCCGGGCAGGCGCTGGGCACGACGCTGGTGTTCAGGCCGGCGGCGTCTCCGGCGGCACCTCGCGCTTGACGCCGCTGCTTTCGATCGCGACGAAGGTCAGCGTCGCTTCGGTCACCTTGACGGTGACCGGGTTCGACGGCTTGCGCGTCGCGAAGACCTCGACGTGCACGGTGATCGACGTGCGGCCGGTGGCGACGACCTTCGTGTAGAACGACACGGCGTCGCCGACCGAGACCGGCTCCTTGAACAGGAACGCGTTGACGGCGACCGTCACGACGCGGCCGCGCGCGCGTCGCGCCGCGGCCAGCCCGCCGGCGATGTCGACCTGCGACATCACCCAGCCGCCGAAGATGTCGCCGTTGCCGTTGACGTCGGCGGGCCTCGGCGCCACGCGCAGCATCAGCTCGTAGTCGGCGGGAGGCTTCAGCGGGGCGGGGGCGGGCGACGGGGATGATGGCGTGGTCATGTCGGAACTCGCTGGACAGGCGCAGGCGGATGCGCGGACGGGAGCGGCGCGCGCCGCGCGGGGGGCTTCCGCGGGAGGCTTCCGATGATAGCGCACGGCCGCCGCGCGGGCCGGCTCCCGGTTCCGCTTCCGAACAGCCCGCGGTTCAAAGATCGATTTCCGAGAAACCTGCTCCCGAAAGGCCTGCCCCCGGTCCGCCCCTTTCGTGACCGCGGATCGCCCCCACGCGTGCCGGCCGCCGGGCGTGCCGCTGATCGATGCGACGCTGGCGCTGGCCCGGGCCTGCGTGGCGGCCAGCGCGCCCGATCTGATCGCGCCGCTCAGCGCGACGCGATCACCATCTGTGTCTGCGTGACCACCGCGCACAGCTTGCCGTCGGCGTTGCTGATCCGGGTCTGCCAGACCTGGGTCGAGCGGCCCTTGTGAAAGGGCGTCGTCTCGCTGGTGACGCGGGTGCCGGCCGCCGCGCCGCCCAGAAAATTGGTCTTCGATTCCAGCGTCGTCGTCCGGTGGCCGGGCGGCAGGTTGACCAGGGTGGCGACCGCGCCCATCGTGTCGGCGAACGCCATGAACGCTCCGCCGTGCAGCGTGTCGCCGATCGTGCACAGATCGGGGCGGACCAGCATCGATGCGACCAGGCGGTCGGGCGAGACCGACTCGAGCTTGACGCCCAGCAGTCCCGAGAACATTCCGTCGATGCGTTGCTGAAGATAGGCCATGTCCACGATCGTTCTCCTTCGTCATCGGATCGGGCTGCGGGATTCGTCTCCGGATGTTCGCATTTTTGGCGAACGTGGCATGGGTGTTTCGAACGCGGCATTGGTGTTTTCCCGCGGAACGGGTGCCACGGCAGCCCACATGAGCGATGCTTCGGGTTCGCTGGGGGTGCCCGGGCAGCCGTTGCCGCGGCAAAGCGGTGGCATCGGTCTTGCGTGCATCCTCGCGCCGTTCGTATCTTTCTAGGAGAAGCTTGATGAAGTTCAAATCCACCGTCATGGCAATCGCGGCCGTCTCGGTCTGTGCGACCGGCGCGCAGGCGCAGGAACTGACGGGGACGCTGAAGAAGATCAAGGAGACCGGCGAGATATCCGTCGCCTACCGTGAATCGTCCGTGCCGTTCTCGTATCTCGATGACAAGCAGCAGCCCGTCGGCTACGCGACCGAGCTGTGCCTGCGCGTCGTCGATGCGGTCAAGGCCGAGCTGAAGCTGCCGAACCTGAAGGTCAAGATGCAGCCGGTCACGTCCAGCAACCGGATCCCGCTGCTGCAGAACGGTACCGTCGACATCGAGTGCGGTTCGACGACCAACTCGGTCGAGCGGCAGAAGCAGGTCGCGTTCGGGCCGACGTACTTCGTCATCAACGTCAGCGCCGTCGTCAAGAAATCCTCGGGCATCAAGTCGTTCGCCGATCTGAACGGCAAGACCGTCTCGTCGACCTCGGGCACGACCGCGGTGCCGCTGATCAAGCAGTACGAGAAGTCCAAGACCGTCGACGTCAAGGAGATCTACGGCAAGGACCACGCCGAGTCCTTCCTGCTGCTGGTCGACGATCGCGTGGCGGCGTTCGTGATGGACGACATCCTGCTGGCCGGGCAGATCGCCAACGCCAAGTCGCCGGGCGACTACGTGATCCTCGACGAGTCGCTGCGCACCGAGCCCTATGGTCCGATGCTGCGCAAGGACGATCCGCAGTTCAAGGCGCTGGTCGACAAGACGATCGGCGACATCATGCGCTCCGGCGAGATCGAGAAGATCTACAGCAAGTGGTTCACGAGCCCGATCCCGCCGCGCAACGTCAACCTGAACTTCCCGATCTCCCCGGCGCTCAAGGAGGCCTTCGCGCATCCGAACGACAAGGGAATCTGAGCGATCCCTTGACGATGCGCGCACTGCCGGGCGGCGCCGTCCGCCCGGCGATTTCGTAGTCCGGGAGCGGCGATGGACCTGAGCATCTTTACCGAGGAGAGCATCTACGGCGATACCTGGCTGCAGATGCTGCTCGACGGCCTGGGCTGGACGATGGCCACCGCCGCGCTGGCGGCGATCATCGCCTTCTTCCTGGGGTCGATCCTCGGCGTGATCCGGACCACGTCGCGGCCGTGGCTGGTCCGGTTCGGCAACGCCTACGTCGAGCTGTTCCGCAACATCCCGCTGATCGTCCAGTTCTTCGTCTGGTACTTCGTCGTGCCGGGACTGATCCCGGCGGTCAAGCACTGGGTCGTGTCGCTCGACCCGACCCACCACCAGTTCGTGACGGCCGTCGTGTGCCTGGGGTTGTTCACGGCCGCGCGCGTCGCCGAGCAGGTGCGATCGGGCATCCAGGCGCTGCCGCGCGGCCAGCGCGCCGCCGGCTACGCGCTGGGCCTCACCGAGTGGGAGACCTACCGCCACGTGCTGCTGCCGATGGCGTACCGGATCATCATCCCGCCGCTGACGTCCGAGGCGATGAACCTGATCAAGAACACGGCGGTCGCCTATTCGATCGGGCTGGCCGAGCTGTTCTTCCGCACGCGCGAGATGGGCGAGACCACCTTCCAGTACTTCCAGGCGTTCGGCGCGGCGACCGTCATCTACGTCGGCATCGCGCTGATCGCCAACCGCGTGATGGCTTTCGTCGAGAAGCGGGTCGCGATCCCGGGCTACATCGGCGGAGGCAAGTGATGGTCGATCTCGACTTCGGCGTCATCCGCACGTCCTGGGGTTACCTGCTGGGCGGGCTGCAGTACACGGTGCAGTTGACGATCGTCGCCGCGATCGGCGGCACGATCTGGGGCACGCTGCTGGCGATGGCGCGGCTGTCGTCCAACCGGGTGCTGTCGGGCGCGGCCAGCCTGTACGTGAACCTGATGCGCTCGATCCCGCTGCTGCTGGTGATCTTCTGGTTCTACTTCCTGGCGCCGGTGCTGATCCAGAACCTGACCGGCGCCGACCGGCCGCCGCAGCTCGGCGCCGAGCGCTCGGCCTACATCACGTTCATCCTGTTCGAGGGCGCGTACTTCTGCGAGATCATGCGCGCCGGCATCCAGAGCATCCCGAAGGGCCAGGTCGGCGCCGGCTACGCGCTGGGACTGAACTACTGGCAGTCGATGCGGTTGATCGTGCTGCCGCAGGCGTTCCGCAACATGCTGCCGGTGCTGCTGACGCAGACCATCGTGCTGTTCCAGGACGTGTCGCTGGTGTCGCTGCTGAACGTGACCGACTTCGTCGGCGCGGCCGGCAAGATCGCCCAGCGCGACGGGCGCATCGTCGAGATGTACCTGTTCGTCGCCGTCGTCTATTTCGTGCTGTGCTTCGCGCTGTCGTGGCTGGTCAAGCGGCTGCAGAAGCGCATCGCCATCATCCGCTGAGAGGCTTTCGGCCATGGCCATGATCGAGTTCAAGAACGTCAGCAAGTGGTACGGCAGCTTCCAGGTGCTGACCGACTGCACGACGTCGATCAACAAGGGCGAGGTCGTCGTCGTCTGCGGCCCGTCGGGTTCGGGCAAATCGACGCTGATCAAGACCGCCAACGCGCTCGAGCCGTTCCAGAAGGGCGAGATCTTCATCGACGGCGTCTCGGTGGGCGCCAAGGGCACCAACCTGCCGAAGCTGCGCTCGCGCATCGGCATGGTGTTTCAGCATTTCGAGCTGTTTCCGCACCTGTCTATCACCGAGAACCTGACGCTCGGCCAGATCAAGGTGCTGGGCCGCAGCGTCGACGAGGCGACGCGCAAGGGGCTCAAGCTGCTCGAGCGCGTCGGCCTGTCGGCGCACGCCAAGAAGTTTCCGGGCCAGTTGTCCGGCGGTCAGCAGCAGCGCGTGGCGATCGCGCGCGCGCTGGCGATGGACCCGATCGCGATGCTGTTCGACGAGCCGACGTCGGCGCTCGATCCGGAGATGGTCAACGAGGTGCTCGACGTGATGGTCGAGCTCGCGCACGAGGGCATGACGATGATGGTCGTCACGCACGAGATGGGCTTCGCGCGCAAGGTGTCGGACCGCGTGATCTTCATGGACGCCGGCAAGATCGTCGAGGACTGCACGAAGGACGAGTTCTTCAACACCACGCGCGGGCCGCGGGCGCAGGAGTTCCTGTCGAAGATCCTGTCGTCGCATTGAGGCCGGGACGGCGACGATTCCGGGGCCCGCGGGGGCCCCGGCGCGTTTGCGGGCGCCGGAAAGAAAAAAGCCCGCGTCCGAAGGCGCGGGCTGAATCCACCAAAGAGGAGGTGGAGGAGACAGAAAAAAGTATAGTCGTTCTTTTGTTGCGTTGCAATACGTTTTTGTGTCTGTGACCGATCGACGTTTTTTTGCAACAACGCCGGCCTGCGACGGAGGCGTGCCGCGACCGGACGCGCCGGCGGATCGATCGGCGCGAGCATTCAGCGGCGCGGGGTCAGCGGCCGCGGCGCGCCGAATCCCGGGCTGCGCGGCATGCCCTGGCGAATCGGCGGCGCCGGCGCGAAGCCAGGACGGCCTCCCCAATGGCCGCCGCCGTACCACGGGCCGGGCCGGTAGTACCCGGCTCCCCCCCAGCCGTAGTAGCCGATGCCATAGCCGATGCCCCAGGGCCAGGGCGACCAGAACGGATCGCCGTAGTAGTACGGATAGCCGTAGCCGTAGCCGCGCGCGTAGCGCACGTCGTTCGAGTCGTCCCAGCTCGCGATCAGCACCGCGTCGATGACTTCGTTCTTCGCGCCCTTGTTCTCGAGCATCTGCACGTCGTCGGCCGACGCCTGGGCGGCCAGCCCGCGCTGCTTGATCGCCTTGGCGATGTCGGCCTGCGGCTGCTTGGCGTCGAGCATCGCGACGATCTCGGTCAGCGTCAGGCCGCCCGGGCGCACGCCCGACGGTCCCAGCGACGCGCAGCCGCCGAGCAGCGCGGCGCTGACGAGCAGCGCCGCCAGCCGGGCGGGGCGGCGAGCGGCGACGGCTCTGGGAGGTGAAGGGGGGGGGATAACGGTCGGGACGGACATGATTTTCGATCCTGGAGGCGAGTGGGCGTCGACGGTTTCGCGGTTTTCGACCTCAGCCATTAGACTCATGGACTAACCCGGCCTTTCGTCCGGCCCACCCGTCAACGCCCGGCTTCGCGTGAAGATGACACAACTTACCACCAAGGCGTCTCCCGGCAAGCAGCGGATCGCGGTCATCGCCGGCGACGGCATCGGCAAGGAGGTCATGCCCGAGGGTTTGCGCGTGCTCGAAGCCGTCGCCAGCCGGCTGGGGATCGACCTGCATTTCGATCACTTCGACTTCGCCAACTGCGACTACTGGCAGCGTCACGGCAAGATGATGCCCGACGACTGGAAGGACCGGATCGGCGGCCACGACGCGATCTTCTACGGCGCGATCGGCTGGCCCGCGGTCGTGCCCGACCACATCTCGCTGTGGGGCTCGCTGCTGCTGATGCGCCGCGAGTTCGACCAGTACATCAACCTGCGGCCCGCCCGGTTGATGCGCGGCGTGACCTCGCCGCTGGTGCGCCCGGACGGCACGCCGCGCCAGCCGGGCGAGATCGATTTCTACATCGTCCGCGAGAACACCGAGGGCGAGTACTCGTCGATCGGCGGCCGGATGTTCGAGGGGACCGAGCGCGAGGTCGTGATGCAGCAATCGGTGTTCACGCGCATCGGCGTCGACCGCGTGCTGCGCTACGCGTTCGAGCTGGCGCGGCGGAGGCCGGCGCGGCACCTGACGTCGGCGACCAAGTCCAACGGCATCTTCATCTCGATGCCGTACTGGGACGAGCGCGTGGCGGCGATCGCCGCCGAATACCCGGACGTTCGGCTGGACAAGTTCCACATCGACATCCTGACCGCGCATTTCGTTCGCAACCCGCAATGGTTCGACGTCGTCGTCGCGTCCAATCTGTTCGGCGACATCCTGTCCGACCTGGGGCCGGCGTGCACCGGCACGATCGGCATCGCGCCGTCCGGCAACATCAACCCCGAGCGAAAATATCCGTCGCTGTTCGAGCCCGTGCACGGCTCGGCGCCGGACATCGCCGGCCAGGGCATCGCCAATCCGATCGGCCAGATCTGGTCCGGCGCGATGATGCTCGAGCACCTGGGCTTTCCGGCCGCGCACGACCAGATCCTGAAGGCGATCGAGACGGTGACCGCCGACGGCCCGCGCACGCGCGACCTGGGCGGCCAGGCCGGCACCGTCGACATCGGCAAGGCCGTCGTCGAGGCGCTCGGCGCCTGATCCTCGCGCGGTCGCCGACGCCGGCGACCGCGCCGTCCCCGCACGCCGTCCGCCCGGTATCGGCGGACTGCGTTCCGTCCTCGCAACCCGAATCCAAAGGTCTGGAGAAAGAGTGATGCCCATGTTCGTATCCCCCCTTCGCCGGCTGGCCGTCGTCTCCCCGCTTTCCCGGCTGGCCGGCGCCTGCCTGGCCGCGGCCATGGGGCTGACCGCGTCCGCCGCGTCGGCCCAGTCGTATCCGACCCGACCGGTGTCCATCGTCGTGCCGTTCACGGCCGGCGGCCCCACCGATACCGTCGCGCGCAACCTGGCCGACGCGATGACCAAGGCGATCCCCGGCTCGAACTTCATCGTCGAGAACCTGGGCGGGGCCGGCGGCACGATCGGCGCGGCCAAGGTCGCCAAGGCCCAGCCGGACGGCTACATGCTGCTGCTGCACCACATCGGCATGTCGACGGCGCCCGCGCTGTACCGCCGACTGCCGTTCGATCCGCGCAAGGACTTCGAATACATCGGCCTGGTCAACGAAGTGCCGATGACGTTCCTGACCAAGAACGACCTGCCGCCGAAGACGATCGGCGAGTTGCTGCCGTACCTGAAGGCCAATGCCGACAAGGTGACGATGGCCAACGCCGGCGTCGGCTCGGCCTCGCACCTGTGCGGGCTGTTGTTCATGTCGCAGATCGGCCAGGACCTGACGACGGTGCCGTACAAGGGCGCCGCGCCGGCGATCACCGACCTGATCGGCGGACAGGTCGACCTGCTGTGCGACCAGACGACCAACACGACGCAACACATCAAGGCCGGCAAGGTCAAGGCGCTGGCCGTGACGACGACCAAGCGCCTGTCGACAATGCCCGAGCTGCCGACGATGGCCGAATCGGGGCTCAGCGGTTTCAACGTGTCGGTGTGGCACGCGCTGTACGCGCCGAAGGGCACGCCCAAGCCGGTCGTCGACAAGCTGGTCGCGGCGCTGCAGGAAGGGCTGAAGAACCCCGAGCTGATCAAGCGTTTCGCCGAGCTGGGGACCGAGCCGGTGTCCGGCGATCGCGCGACACCCGACGCGCTGAACAAGTTCCTGTCGTCCGAGATCGACAAGTGGACGCCGATCATCCGCAAGGCGAACATCTACGCGGATTGATCGGCGACCGATCGCCGGCGGCGGGCGCCGCCGGTCCGGTCACGCGGACGATGACGGGACCGGCGCCCGACGACGGGCGGATGATGCCCGCCCGTGTTCCAGTCCGTGCCTCTCGGTTGCCCGGGCGCGCGGGGAACTCGGCCCGGAACGCGCCGTCGAGCCAGGTGGCGCGGTCGTTCAACCAGGATTGCAGGAACGAGACCTCTCCCGCATGGGTTCCGCCATGTATCACGTGGTTGACGGCGACGGTCTGGTCGAGGATCGGCCAGCGCGTGAAGTCCAGGCCCAGCAGCCTGCCCATGCACAAGCTCAGGTCGTTGCGCAGCAGGCTCTTGTCGATGTGGTTGGCGAGCAGCACCCAGTCCTTCTCGGCCGGCAGGCCGAGCAGCGCGGCGGCCGTAAACAGGCCGGTACCGGGGTCGACGTAGCCGGGCGCGACCTTGGCGAGCGAGGCCGCCGCCGTGCGCGTCAGCTCGGACAAGGCGGTCGTCGGCGACTGCTCGCCGAGCGTCGCGATGTGCGGCAGGGACGATCGGGCCGCGTCAGCCGCCGACGAAATACGCCGGGCTCGCCATCAGGCGTGCGACGAGCTCGGTCTGGCGATTGGTGCCGGTCCTACCGAACAGGCTCTTGAGCTGCGTGCGAATCGTGTGCGAGGAGACCTCGCGTTCGACGGCGATCTCGTCGAGCGTCGCGCCCCGGCACAGCGCGACGGCCAATTGCGCCTCGGCGGCGGTCAGGCCGAACATCCGGCGCACGCGGTCGGCCGGCAGCGACGGCAGCCGCTCCGGATCGAACACGTAGACCAGAGCCGCGCCGTGCGGCCAGGCCGGCGCCTGCGGCGGCGACCGCAGCGGCGAGATCAGCAGCGACAGCGCGGCGCGGCCGCTGCGTGGCAGGCGCAGCACCTCTTCCAGCGGCAGGTCCTCGCCGCGGCTGATCCGGATCGCGTTGCCGATCGCGAACTGCAGCCGCAGGTGGACGTCGCGCTCGCGGGCGACCAGCATGCCGCGATCGAGTCGCAGCGGCGAATCGGCCTCGGCCAGTAGCGCCGCGGCGCGCTGATTGACGTAAGTCACGAGGTTCTGCTCGTCGAGCAGCAGCGTCGGCGCGGCCGGTATCTCGAGACCCCCGGCCAGCAGGCTCTGGCCGTGCTCGAGCTCGCCGAGGCGCTGGCGCATCCGCAGCGCGCGCTGCAGGTGCGACAGCAGGCGGTCCATCCAGTCCAGCTCGATCGGCCGGAACGGCGGCTGCGCGTCGCTGCGCTGCACGACCAGTTGCGTGATCCAGTCGTTCTCGGCGAGCACCAGCGTGCCGGCCGCGGTGCGCACGCCCTGGGGCGCCAGCCACTCGCGGAAGAACCGCGACCGCTCGAAATCGATGCCGGCCGGCGGCAGATCGAGGTTGCTGGCCAGGAAACCGCGACGCGGGGGAGCCAGCAGCAACTGCACGAAGATGTCGTCGCGGCCGATGTCCAGCGCGTAGCGCTGCAGCCACTCGTCCTCGATGCCGTGGACCCACATCATCTTGAGCGCCTGCGTCGGGCCGTGCACCGTGAACAGGATCGCCGACTTGCAGTCCATGCAGTCGACCAGCGTCTGGACGAAGCGCTGGAAACCCGTGGGCGACAGCACGCCGTCATACAGGTGGGCCAGCAGCGGGTCGATCCAGGCCGGCAGCGAATCGGCGTCGCCGTCTGGTGACGGACGGGATGGATGGCCAGGCGTGGCGAGTGTCGATTCCGGGGGCGGCGCGCCGGCCGGGTTGCCGGTCTCCTCGGAGCGCTCTGGCATGAGTGTGGATGTGGGGTGGATCGGGTCGCAGCAGTATAACGACGCCGTCCGTCGACCGGTGCGCGGAGTTTCCGACGAACGGCGCGCGGCGTTTCCGCACTTACCCCGAACGAGCGAAGCGTGCGGCCGGACCGGCATCCTACAGTCGCCGGACCATTTGGCCCCCACCCGTGCAAAGGTAAGTGAAGAAGATGACATCGCCCGGCTCGCTCGACCGCTCCCGAACGTTCCACCCCGTCCGCGCGGCGCCCGCGCGCCGTGCACCGATCGCCGCCGTGGCGGCCCGCGCCGGCACCGATCGGCCGCGCTTGCAGCGTTCGGCGACCAGCCTGGCCGCGGCGCTGATCTGCTCGGGCCTGCTGGCCGCCTGCGGGGGAGGGGGAGGAGGCGGCGGCGGCGGCGTCGATCAAATTGCCAACGTCGATCCACCGGTGGTGAAGATGGCGTCCGTCCCGGTCACCGTCATCGACGGCCCGATCAAGAACGCTGTCGTGTGCCTGGACGTGAACCTGAACGGCGGCTGCGACGCCGATGAGCCGAGCGGCGGGACCGGCGATGACGGCAAGGTGGCGCTGCAGGTGCCGGACGCCGACGTCGGCAAGTACCCGATCGTCGCCGTCGTCGGCACCGATGCGGTCGACCGCGACCATGGCCCGGTCACGCAGCCGTTCACGATGCGCGCGCCGGCCAGCCGGACCGCCGTCGTCAGCCCGCTGACCACCCTGGTGCAGGCCCAGATCGACGCGGCCGGCGTCGGCGTCGACGAGGCGGCGTCGCTCGTGCAGTCACAGTTGGGCCTGAGCCAGTCGGTGTTCTCGGACTTCACGGCGACCAACGACGCCGCGTCGACCCAGGCCGGCAACACCGCGCGGCTGCTCGTCGTCGTCACCCAGCAGCACAACGCGGCCTTGCAGGCCGCCGTCGGCACGACCGACAGCGGCGGCTCGACGATCACGCAGGCGGATCTGAACCAGGCGATCGGGCAGGCGCTGCTGGGCATCCTGCCGTCGCTGGCCGATGCGCTGGCCGCGCAGTTGAACGTGTCCGCCACGGACGTGTCCGCCGCGATCGCCAACGCGGCGTCGAACCTGGTCGCCGGCTCGAGCCTGTCGGCGCAGACGGTCGCCGCCGTGGTCGGCAGCAACAAGATGATCGAGCTGCAGGCGTCGTCGTCCGGCGGCGGCACGCCGGCGCCGGAATCGGCGGTCGGCTGGAACCTGCGCTGGTTCCAGTTCGCCGACGTCGATCACTGGTTTGTGCGCGCCAACCAGACGACGGCCGAACAGGCGGTGCCCGACGCCAATGGCTTGTTGCGTTTCTCGGATTTCCGCGAACGCAAGACCGGGACCGGCGACAGCCAGGTGTGGGGCGAGAGCCCCGAATGGACGCGCAGCGAGCTGTACTGGGACGGCGCCGCGTGGTGGAACTGCCCGACCGGCTTCGAGCACACGATGACGCCGCGCGATGCCCATGGCGTGTCGCAGGCCACGTATTGCAAGACGATCAAGACGACGTCCAGGCGCGGCACGCGCGACATCGGCGGGCGCAAGCTGGTCGACGTCGTCAAGGAAATCCGCGCGTATCCGTTGCAGGATCCGTTCGGCCTGAGCCTCGGCGGCTGGGCCGCCTGGGGGCCGGATCCCGACTCGGGCGTGCTCGGCACGGCGACCTTCCCGCAGGGGTCGACGCTGCACATCCAGAGCTTCAGCGATACCGCGCACCCCTATGCCTACGATCCGGCCGATCCGAACGCCGAGCTGAAGCTGTTCAAGGCCGTTTCGGCCGGCGGCACCGACTGCGGCAACGCGCCGGTCGGCGCCGGCGCCGCGTCGTTCGACGAGATGCTCGCGCACAGCGGCGGCGTGCCTTGCGCGTACGCGCCCTCGACCGATGCCGGCGCGCGCAACGAGTGGTGGGGCAACAGCACGGTCCGCATCGCGGTCCTGAACGATGTCGTGACGCCGGCGAGCGCGTACTACAACGGCAACCTGGACGTGCGCGTCGCGCTGGACGCCGGGGGCGCGGCGCGCTTCTTCACCTGCTCGATGCGCAAGTCCGACGGCTCGCCGCGCAACTGCGACCCGGCATCGACCGGCGGCTACGCGGTCGAGACGCTGGGCGACTCCCGCCTGATGCGCTTCTCGGGCCTGCCGTCGCGGTTGGGCGGGCTGGGCTTCGAGCGGATCTTCGTCGAGCGCGGCGGCAAGGTGTACTTCGGCGCCCGCGCCAAGCCCAGCAACGGTCACTCGATTCGCATGAACGACGTCGCCGCGAAAGCGATGTTCATCCAGCTCGGCCTGCCGCAACTGGCCGAGGACTGAGTCGCCGCGGTGGTTCGCTTTATCATGGCGGGATGCCCACCTCCACCCTGACCCTGCGCCGCCCCGACGACTGGCACCTGCATCTTCGCGATGGCCAGGCGCTCGAGGCGGTGATCGCCGCGAGCGCCGCGCAGTTCAAGCGCGCGATCGTGATGCCGAACCTGAAGCCGCCGGTGACCACGGCGGCCCAGGCGCGCGCTTACCGCGAGCGCATCCTCGCCGCGCTGCCGGCGGGGTCCGGCTTCGAACCGCTGATGACGCTGTACCTGACCGACCGGACCAGCGCCGCCGAGATCGAGGCCGGCGCGGCCGACGGGCTGGTCAAGGCCGTCAAGCTGTATCCGGCCGGGGCGACGACCAACTCCGACGCCGGCGTGACCGACCTGCGCCACGCCCGGGCGGCGCTCGAGGCGATGCAGCGCGTCGGCATGCCGCTGCTGGTGCACGGCGAGGTCACCGATCCGGCCGTCGACCTGTTCGACCGCGAGGCGAGGTTCATCGACGAGGTGATGATTCCGCTGCGGCGCGACTTTCCGCAGCTCAAGGTCGTCTTCGAGCACATCACCACGCGCGAGGCCGCGCAGTACGTCGCGCAGGCCGTGGGGCCGATCGCCGCGACGGTGACCGCGCATCACCTGCTGTACAACCGCAACGCGATCTTCATCGGCGGCGTGCGTCCGCACTGGTACTGCCTGCCGGTGCTCAAGCGCGAGACGCACCGGCGGGCGCTGCTCGACGCGGTGGCCGGCGGCAGCCCGCGCTTCTTCCTGGGCACCGACAGCGCGCCGCACGCGCAGCGCCTGAAGGAGCACGCGGCCGGTTGCGCCGGCTGCTACACGGCGCCGCACGCGCTCGAGCTGTACGCGACGGCGTTCGAGATGGCCGGCGCGCTCGATCGGCTCGAAGCGTTCGCCAGCGAGCACGGACCCGACTTCTACGGCCTGCCGCGCAACGAGGGCACGGTCACGCTCGCGCGCGAGACCTGGACGATCCCGGAGAGCCTGCCGTTCGGGCTCGACCGCATCGTGCCGCTGGCGGGCGGCGAGACGCTGCCATGGCGGATGGTCGCTGGTTCGACCCCTACCGCGAGCTGATCGCCGCGGCGGGCCCGCCGGACGACGATCCGCGGGCCGGCTGGCTGGCGCGGCTGAACGCGCTGGCGGACGCCCGCGATCTGCGCAACGCGCGCGGGCTGCCGCTGCGCTTCGAGCCGGCCGGGCCGATGCCGGCCAATGCGTATGAGTCGACGATCGCCGCGACGGGGCGGGTGCCGACGCGGCTGCACGGCCAGGATGCCTGGCACGATTACTTCAACGCGCTGGTGTGGCTGCGCTTTCCGGCGATCAAGCGGCGCTTGAACGCGCTGCAGGCCGAAGCGATCGCGGCGGCCTGCGATCCGGCCGGTGAGCGGCCCGCGGGGCGCGCGCGCGGGCGCCTGCGCGACGTGCTGACGCTGTTCGACGAGAGCGCGGCGCTGGTGCTGACCGACGATCGGCGCTGCCGCGACGATCTGCGCGGCTTCGCGTGGACCTCGCTGTTCGTCGAGCGCCGCGCCGCCTGGCGCCAGGGCGTGCGCACCGTCGTCGTCGGTCATGCGCTGCTGCTCAAATTGTGGCGCCCGTACAAGGCGGTCTGCGCGCAGGCCTGGCTGGCGCCGGCCGCGGCCTCGCTCGACGACGCCGACCGCGCGGTGGCGGCCTCGCTGGACGCCGGCCGCCTGCTGCCGCGCTGCCTGACGCCGTTGCCGGTGCTCGGCGTGCCGGGGTGGTGGCCGGCCAACGAGGACGCCGGCTTCTACGCCGACGCGTCGGTGTTCCGCGCCGGGCGCCGGCGCTGAGCGGCGGGACGGCCGGTTCGGGACGGCGGCGCGGCGCGCGCGATCGGTGTCCGGCGCGGCGAGGGCCGCCCGGCCGTCGCCGGATGCCGCCGCCCGCCCGGGCGGGATGCCCAGCGCGAAGCGGGCGGGCGCCGAGCGTTCGTCGTGCACCGTCAGCTCGAACGCGACCCGGCCGGCGTCGACGATGTCGCGCGATTGCAGGATCAGGTAGCGGCCGTCGGCCGGCTGGGCGATCGTCACGTCGTCCGGCGACAGGCTGCTCGAGCCGCCCTCGACGCGGATCGACCGGACGCTGAAGCGCGTGACGCTCGGCCGCTCGCCGCGCGCGGGTGCGTACGGCACCTCGATCTTGAGCCGCTGGCCGCTCTGCGACAGCACCCTGGGCGTGCCGAACTCGACGGCGGCGGCCGGCGCCGCGGCGACGGCCAGCACGGCGACCGCGCAGCCGGCCAGCCACCGGGATACGCGCGGCAGCGGTCCGAGCGGCCGGGATGCCGATTGTCGCGACCAGGGGCGGAACCGGAAAGCGGGCGAAGGAGGACGGATCATGGCGGCGTGCCGTTCGGGGGTGACGCGCAGACTGTAGTGACCCTGTCCGCGGCGCGCCGCGGCGGTCCGATGGACGGAGCGCTAGTGAGCTGTGCGGCACGGAAGTTGCCGCACGGCCCACTAGACCGCGGGACGGCGCCGCGCTCTACAATGGCGGCCGGGAAGCGGACCAGATGGTCGCGGGGAGGCGCGGCGACGCGCCGATCCGAGGAAGGTCCGGACTCCACAGGACGGGATGCTGGCTAACGGCCAGGCGCAGCAGGCCGCAAGGCTCAAGGCGACGGAAAGTGGAACAGAGAGCAGACCGCCCCGACCGGCAACGGTCGAGGCAAGGGTGAAACGGTGAGGTAAGAGCTCACCGCGGCCGTGGCGACACGGCTGGCACGCCAAACCCCATCCGGAGCAACTCCAAATAGGCACGCGCGCGGTCGACGGCTCGTCCGTCGCCGCACCGGTGGTCCGCCGGGGCGTGCGGGTAGGGGGCTCGAGCGGCCGGGCAACCGGCCGCCTAGAGGAATGACCATCATGCCGGCTTCGGCCGGCACACAGAATCCGGCCTATCGGTCCGCTTCCCGCCTTCGGGCGCCGCCATCGGCGCTTTCGTCGCCTCGGTCCCGCCTTTCATGCCGCCGCAATGACCGTTCGTCGGCTGGCTTTCCGCCCGTCGCAGCGGATCGGAACGCGGGGGCCGCCCAGACGCTGGGCATCCATCTCAAATTGATCCCATAGGGATCAATTTGATGCGCATTCGAGCGTCGAAAGCCCACCCAAGCCGCCCCTTTAGGGGTGATTTTTGCGGCCAAATTTACACCTTTTGTCATTGGTTTGGCGGAGGGATTGCATGTTTCACGTAAATAAGCTTGCGTAGGGTATTAATTTTTCACCATTTTACGAATCGATCGATTTTGAGTAGGCGAGGTTTCTTCGCTAAGTGCTTGTCCTGTCAGGAGAAAACGGTGGAGTCAACTTGACCCTCGGGTGTGATTTCCGTACAGTGGGGCCAAGTAGTTGGAAAGTGGCACGAAGTGGCAAAAAGTCCCGGGCCAGTGGCCTCGGAAGCCTTCTTTTTGCTTCCCCCTGATTCTTCCCGCAGCGCGTCTGGGTCATGCTCAAAGGTCGGTCCGAGCTATCGCTGGATGTGAAGGGCCGCATGGCAGTGCCGGCCAAGTACCGGCCCGCGCTCGTCGATCCGGACACCGGCCGCAGCGTCGTCGTGACCACCGTGCATCCGCGGGGTTTCCTCGTGATCTATCCGTACCGGACCTGGCTGGATGTCGTCGCCAAGCTCGAGGCCAGGGATGACGAGCAGGGCCGCGATCTGCGCCGGACGGTGATCGGCAACGCGCACGAAGACGAGCTGGACGGCAGCGGCCGGATCCTGGTTCCGCTGGAGCTGCGCGAGGAGGGGCGGCTGGAGAAGGAGATCACGCTGGTCGGCGTCGGCAGCAGTCTGGAGCTGTGGCCGACGAACGAGTACCAGGCGCAGCGGAAGAAGGATCGCGAGAAGCTCGCGTCGGCCGACTTGTCCGGCATTTCGCTTTGAACGTGGGCGGAGCGTCGGATCGTGGCTGGGCACGGCGAGGGGCACCGGACGGTGCTGTTGGAACAGGCGGTATCCGCATTGGCGGTGCGGGCGGACGGAGTGTACGTGGATGGGACGTTCGGACGAGGCGGGCATAGCGCGGCGATCCGGGCGGGCTTGGGCGAGGCGGGCTGCCTGGTCGCGATCGACCGGGATCCCGAGGCGGTAAGGGTCGGACGGCAATGGGCGCGGCAGTCCGCCGGAGCGGGGCGGATCGTCGTCGAGCATGCGTGGTTCTCGCAGTTGGGTCAGGTGTTGGACGCGCACGGACTGGCCGGCATCGATGGCCTGCTGCTCGATCTGGGCGTGTCGTCGCCGCAGCTCGACGATCCGTCGCGAGGGTTCAGTTTTCGGGAGGACGGCCCGCTCGACATGCGGATGGACACGACGCGTGGCGAGCCGGCCCGGCGGTGGTTGTTGCGGGCGACCGTGCAGGAAATCAGAGAGGCGCTGAAGGACTATGGGGAAGAACGGTTTGCTCTTCAGATTGCAGAGGCGATTGATGCTCGCCGCCAAGCCGTCGGCCACGACGCTTTCCAAACCACCGGCGAGCTTGCCCGTCTCGTGGCGGACGTCTACGTCCGCCGCCAGAAGCGGCCGGAGGTGGGCAAGAACCCGGCCACCCGCACCTTTCAGGCTATACGGATTCTCGTCAATCAAGAGCTTGCGGAACTCCAAGTCGTACTAGAGCAGGGCGTGGCGCGGCTGCGCCCGGGAGGTCGCCTGGTGGTGATCAGCTTTCATTCGATCGAGGACCGTATGGTCAAGCAATTCATCCATCGCGAATCCGGCCGCGCCGCGCCGCGCGATCCGATCATGGGCACGCCGATCCACGCGCGCCCGCCCCGCCTGAAGCCGCTCGCGCGGGTGCTGCCCGGCGCCGACGAGGTCCGCGACAATCCGCGCGCGCGCTCGGCCGTGATGCGCGTGGCCGAAAGATTGGACGAAAGGGTGGCCGCATGAACAAACTGTCCGTCGTGTTGCTGGCCGCGCTCGTCGCGTGCGCGCTCGGTCTCGTCACCTCGCAGAACCGCGCTCGCCAGGCCTTCGCCGAGCTCGAACGCGCGCAGGCCGCGGGCCGGCAGGCGGCGCTCGTCTACAGCCAGCTCGAGGTCGAGCAATCGGCGCTGTCGAAGAACTCGCTGATCGACGGCAAGGCGCGCCGCAGCCTGGCGATGCAGGCCGTCACCAATGAAAGGACGCTGCACCTGAACATGACGGCATCGCGCCCCACCGTGTCGGCGCGCGCGCCGGCCGTCAATCCGCTGCGCTAGCCCCGCCGCTTACCGCCCACCGATCACTGGCTACCGTCATGGCGCGCAAGTCCTCGAAATCGACCCATCCGTTGCTGCGGGTCAAGCTGTCCCCGGCGCGGTCGCGGGCGCTGATGCTGATGCTCGCGCTGGCGTTCGTCTCGCTGGCCGCGCGAGCCGCCTACCTGCAGGTGTTCAATGACGATTACCTGCGCGAGCAGGGCGGCAAGCGCTACGAGGTCGGCATCGAGCTGCCGGCGTCGCGCGGGCGCATCCTCGATCGCAACGGCGTCGTGCTCGCCGCGAGCCTGCCGGCGCGCAGCGTCGCGGTGTTTCCGGGGCAGTGGCGCGAGTCGCTGCCGTCGCGCCCGGCCGGCGAGCCGGGGCGCCAGGTCGGCGAGCTGGCCCGCCTGCTCGGCCAGCCGGAGCCGGACCTGCGCCGCAAGCTCGAGGAGGAAGACCGCAAGTACGTCTACCTGAAGCGCCAGGTCGACCTCGACGTGGCCGGCAGGATCGACGCGCTGAAGGTCCCGGGCATCGACATGCGCCGCGAGTACAAGCGCCATTACCCCGAAGGCGAGATGCTGGCGCACGTGATCGGCTTCACGAACGTCGAGGATCGCGGCCAGGAGGGCATGGAGCTGTCGCAGCAGCCGCAGCTCGCCGGCCAGCCCGGCCATCGCCGGATCATCCGCGACCGGCTCGGCAATCCGATCGAGGACGTGCAGGCGATCCGCGAGCCGCGCGACGGCGGCGACGTCACGCTGTCGATCGACAGCAAGATCCAGTTCCTCGTGCACAACGCGCTGGCCGACGCGATGCGCGAGCAGCGCGCCAAGGCCGCCGCGGCCGTCGTCATCGATGTGCAGACCGGCGAAGTGCTGGCGCTGTCGAACTTTCCCAATTTCAACCCGAACGATCGCCGCGGCCTGTCCGGCGCGCAGTTGCGCAACCGCGTGATGACCGACATCTTCGAGCCGGGCTCGACGATGAAGCCGTTCACCGTCGCGCTGGCGCTCGAGTTGAACAAGACGACGCCGCGGTCCGTGATCCAGACCGCGCCGGGCAAGCTGACGATCAACGGCGCGACGATCGGCGACGCGCACCCGCACGGCCCGCTGACGGTCGAGCAGATCATCGAGAAGTCGTCGAACGTCGGCACGGCCAAGCTGGCGCTGGCGATGCAGCCGCACGACATGTGGAGCATGTTCGTGTCGCTGGGTTTCGGCCAGGCGCCGCAGATCGGCTTTCCCGGCGCGGTCGCCGGCCGCGTGCGGCCGTACAAGAACTGGAAGCCGATCGAGCAGGCGACGATGTCCTACGGCCACGGCATCTCGGTGTCGCTGGCGCAGATGGCGCGCGCGTACACGGTGTTCGCGCGCAACGGCGACATCGTGCCGCTGTCGATGATGAAGACCGACGGCCCGGTGGCCGGCGTGCAGGTCGTCCGTCCCGAGGTCGCGCAGGCGATGCGCAGGATGCTCGAGATGGCCGCCGGCCCCAAGGGCACGGCGCCGAAGGCGCAGGTCGTCGGCTACAGCGTGGCCGGCAAGACCGGTACCGCGTACAAGCAGGAGAACGGCCGCTACGTGAAGAAATACGTGTCGTCGTTCGTCGGCTTCGCGCCCGCGTCGAATCCGCGCCTGGTCGTGGCGGTGTTGATCGACGAGCCGGGCGCCGGCAAGCACTTTGGCGGCGAGGTGGCCGCGCCGGTGTTCTCGCGCATCGTCGGCGACAGCCTGCGGGCGATGCGGGTCGCGCCCGACACGCCCTTCGCCAAGCTCGTCATTCCCGACAAGGCCGTCGAGGAGAGCCTGTGACGCCGCCGACGACATCGCCCGCCGTCGCGCCCGCCGCCGGGTCGGCGGCCTCGCCGCTGGTGGCGCAGGTCGCCGCCTGGCTGGCGCGCCAGCTCCCGGTCGGGGCCAGGCTCAGCGGCGACAGCCGGAAGCTGGCGGCCGGCGACGGTTTCGTCGCCTACCCCGGCGGCACGACCGACGGCCGCGCGTTCATCGACGACGCGATCGCGCGCGGCGCGGCGGCGATCCTGTGGGACGACGCCGGCCATGCGTGGCGGCACGGCGCGGCGGTCGCGCAGCGCGGCGTGCCGGACCTGCGCGCGCTGGCCGGTCCGATCGCCGCCGCTTATCACGGCCATCCGAGCGAGCGGCTCGAGCTGATCGCCGTGACCGGCACCAACGGCAAGACGAGCTGCACGCAGTGGATCGCGCAGGGGCTCGAGGCGCGCGGCCGCCGCTCGGCGATCATCGGCACGCTCGGCAGCGGCCGCGTCGGCCACCTGGATCCGTTCGGGCTGACCACGCCGGACGCGATCAGCCTGCAGGGCATGCTGGCCCGCTTCGTCGCCGAAGGCGTGCAGTCGGTGGCGATGGAGGCCTCGTCGATCGGGCTCGACCAGGGACGCCTGGCCGGCACGTCGGTCGCCGTCGCCGTCTTCACGAACCTGACGCACGACCATCTCGACTACCACGGCTCGATGGCGCGCTATGCGGCCGCCAAGGCGCGGCTGTTCACGCAGCCCGGGCTGCGCGCGGCGGTCGTCAACGGCGACGATCCGGCGGCGGCGCTGATGATCGCGGCGATCGACGGCCCGCACGCCCCGGCGCGGGCCGAAGGCGAGGCGCCGACGCGGATCGGCTACCGGATCGATGCGGATCGCGCCGGCGGCGATCGCCGCGCCGCGGCGCCGGCGGTCGACGCCTGGCTGCTCGCCGAGCGGATCGAGACGCGGCCCGACGGCATGACCGTCGTCGTCGGCGGCGACTTCGGCCGCGCCAGCGTGCCGCTGCGGGTGCTGGGCCGCTACAACGTGTCGAACATGCTGGCCGTGGCCGGCGCCTGGATCGGCCTGGGCATGCCCTTCGACGAGGCGATGTCGCGGCTGGGCTCGCTCGAGCCGGTGCGCGGCCGGCTCGAGGTCGTGCGGCTCGCCGACGCCGATGTCGTTGCCGGGACCGGCGGGCGCGCGCCGCTGGCCGTCGTCGACTACGCGCACACGCCCGACGCGCTGGTCAACGTGCTGGGCACGCTGCGCGAGGTCGCGCGGGCGCGCGGCGGCCGGCTGTGGTGCGTGCTCGGCGCCGGCGGCGATCGCGATCCGAGCAAGCGGCCGCTGATGGGCGCCGCCGCCGAGCGGCTCGCCGACCACGTCGTCGTCACCTCCGACAATCCGCGCGGCGAACCGCCGCTGCGGATTCTCGCCGACATCCGCGCCGGCCTGACGCGAGAGCCGGCGATGACCGAGGTCGATCGCGGCGTCGCGATCGCGCGCGCCGTCGCCGGCGCCGAGGCGGCGGACGTCGTGCTGATCGCCGGCAAGGGGCACGAGGACTATCAGGAGATCGAAGGCAGGCGTCTGCCGTTCTCGGATGTCGACGAGGCCCGCATCGCGTTGATCCGCTGGCGGGAGCACGCGAATGTTTGACCTGGAGCAGGCGCTCGGCTGGCTGTCCGGCGCGCGGCTGATCGGCGACGGCGCTGTCGTCGTGCGCCGCGTGTGCACCGACACGCGCGCGGTCGCGCCCGGCGATCTGTTCGTCGCGATCCGCGGCGAGCAATTCGACGCCAACCGCTTCGCCGACCAGGCCGAGGCCCGCGGCGCCGCGGCCGTGCTCGTCGAGCGCGCGGCCGGCGTCGCCGCGTCGCTGCGCGGACCGGTGGTCGAGGTCGACGATTCGCGGATCGCGCTCGGCGAGCTGGCCGGCGGCTGGCGCCGCCGCTTCACGCTGCCGACGATCGCGGTCGCCGGCAGCAACGGCAAGACGACGGTCAAGGAGATGATCGCTTCGATCCTCGCGCGACAGTTCGGCGCCGCGCACCGGCTGGCGACGGCCGGCAACCTGAACAATGACATCGGCGTGCCGATGACGCTGTTCGGCCTAGGCGACGCGCACCGCGCCGCCGTCATCGAGCTGGGCATGAACCACCCCGGCGAGATCGCCTGGCTGACGCGGATCGCCGCGCCGACGGTCGCGCTGGTCAACAACGCGCAGCGCGAGCACCAGGAGTTCATGGACGGCGTCGAGGCGACCGCGCACGAGAACGGCGCGGTGATCGCCGGGCTGCCGGCCGACGGCGTCGCCGTCTATCCGGGCGACGACGCGCACGCGCCGATCTGGCGCGAGCTGGCCGGCGCGCGGCGCGCGATGACCTTCGGCCTGGCCGGCCCGGACGCTCCGCCGCTCGCCGTCTGGGCGGCGCCCGACGCGGTGCCGGAAGCCTTCGTGCTGAACCTCGCCGGCCAGGCGCTGCCGGTGCGGCTGGACATCGCCGGCCGCCACAACGTGCGCAACGCGCTGGCCGCCGCCGCCTGCTGCGTGGCGATCGGCATCGAGCCGGCGACGATCGTCGCCGGCCTGCAGGCGTTCGCGCCGGTCAAGGGCCGGCTGGTCCGCGCGACGCTGGCCAACGGCGCGACGCTGATCGACGACAGCTACAACGCCAACCCGGATTCGGTGCGCGCGGCGATCGACGTGCTGGCGCCCGCCGGCGCGCGGGCGACCCTCGTGCTCGGCGACATGGGCGAGGTCGGCGACCAGGGGCCGGCGTTCCATCGCGAGGTCGGCGCCTACGCGCGCGAGCGCGGCGTCGGCGCGCTGCTGGCGCTGGGCGACGCGACGGTCGATGCCGTCGCCGCGTTCGGCCAGGGCGCCCATCACTTCGCCGACGTCGACGCGCTGCTCGCGCGGCTGCGAGGTCGGATAGAGGCCGGCGACCTGGTGCTGGTCAAGGGATCGCGCTTCATGCGGATGGAGCGCGTCGTCGCGGCGCTGCGCGGCGACGGCGACGGCAACGGCGACGGCAACGGCAACGGCCGCCAGGCGGGGGGCCAGCACTGATGCTGCTCGAGATCGCCCAATGGCTGGCCAAGGACATCCGCGGCTTCGCGGTGTTCAACTACATCACGCTGCGCGCGGTGCTGGCGACGCTGACCGCGCTGGCGATCGGCCTGATCTGCGGGCCGGCGCTGATCCAGCGGCTGGCCGCGCTCAAGATCGGCCAGGCGGTCCGCCAGGACGGCCCGCAGACCCATCTGGGCAAGTCCGGCACGCCGACGATGGGCGGCGCGCTGGTGCTGATCTCGGTGGCGCTGTCGACGCTGCTGTGGGCCGACCTGGCCAATCGCTTCATCTGGATCGTGCTGCTGGTCACGCTGGGCTTCGGCGCGGTCGGCTGGGTCGACGACTACCGCAAGGTCGTGCATCGCAATCCGAAGGGGATGCGCTCGGGCGAGAAGTACTTCTGGCAGTCGCTGATCGGCATCGTCGCGGCCGTGTACCTGGCGTTCACGATCCCGACCGACTCGGCGTCGCAGACCTGGGAGCTGTTCAGCGCCTGGGTACGCAGCGGCTTCACGCTCGAGCTGCCGGGCAAGGCCGACCTGCTGGTACCATTCTTCAAGAACGTCGCCTACCCGATGGGCGCGCTCGGCTTCATCGCGCTGACGTACTTCGTCATCGTCGGCACCAGCAACGCGGTGAACCTGACCGACGGCGCCGACGGCCTGGCGATCCTGCCGGCGGTGATGGTCGGCAGCGCGCTGGGCATCTTCGCCTACGTGGCCGGCAACGCGGTGTTCGCGCGCTACCTGGCGTTTCCGCACATTCCGGGCGCCGGCGAGCTGGTCGTCATCTGCGGCGCGATCGCCGGCGCGGGCCTGGCCTTCCTGTGGTTCAACGCGTATCCGGCGCAGGTGTTCATGGGCGACGTCGGCGCGCTGGCGCTCGGCGGCGCGCTGGGCACGATCGCGGTCATCGCCCGGCAGGAGATCCTGCTGTTCATCATGGGCGGCGTGTTCGTCGTCGAGACACTGTCGGTGATGATCCAGGTCGGCTATTTCAAGTACACGAAGAAGCGCTACGGCCAGGGCCGGCGGATCTTCCGGATGGCGCCGCTGCATCATCATTTCGAGGTCGGCGGCGTCAAGGAGACGCAGGTCGTCGTGCGCTTCTGGATCGTCACGATGATGCTGGTGCTGTTCGGCCTGTGTTCGTTGAAGCTGCGGTGAGCCGGCGATGAGCGAAACCCTGCACCCCACGCCGCAACTGCAACTGTTCGACCCCGCGGGCCGGCAGGCGCTGGTGCTCGGCCTCGGCGAATCGGGGCTGGCGATGGCGCGCTGGCTGGCGTCGCGGCAGGCGCGCGTGCGCGTGGCCGACAGCCGCGAGGCGCCGCCCGGGCTGGCGACGCTGCG
>JASGFT010000039.1:0-31821 GCA_047605425.1 Burkholderiaceae bacterium
CATGGCGCCGATTCTCGGCGGATTTCTTCGGCGAACTTCTGATTCACGACACTAGGGCTCGATCTTCGAGTGAACCGGCCCGGGTCTCAATAGTGATAGCGAAGCTGGGCGATCAGCAGCGCATCGGCCTCGGCTTTGTAGACCATCCTGTGCTCGTCCGAGATCCGGCGCGACCAATAGCCGGACAACGCGTGCTTCAGGGGCTCGGGCTTGCCGATGCCCGAAAAAGGATCCCGCGCTGTTTCGGTGATCAGCTTGTTGATCCGCTCGAGCATCCGCCTGTCCTGCTTTTGCCAGTACAGATAGTCTTCCCAGGCGGCTTCCGAGAACACGAACCTCATTCGATCAGTCCGCGCTCGACTCCTCGATCGCCGCTCAACTGCTCGATCGCGGCGAGAAGCCGCTTGACGTTCGACGGGCTGCGAAGCAGGTAGGCCGTTTCTTCGAGCGCGTTGAAATCTTCGAGCGACAGCATGACGACCGATTGCTGCCCGCTACGCGTGATGATCAGCGGTTCGTGGTCGTTGCACACGCGATCCATCGTATCGGCGAGCTTCGCGCGGGCGCTGGAGTAGGAGATTGCGTCCATCGGTCGATCCTTTATTGTACGTTTTATTGTACAAGAAAATAGACCGGCGGGCGCGGCTCTTCCGGCTCAACGCCCGACGAACCGCGCCTTGCGCTTCTCGACGAACGCGGCGCGGCCTTCCAGCGCATCGTGGCCCTGGCGCAGCTCGCTCTGGACCTGCAGCTCGCGCAGGAACTGTTCGTCGAAGCTCGCGCGCTCGCCCTGTTCGATGAGCTGGCGCGTGGCGAGCAGCGCGCGGGTCGGGCCCTCGGCCAGCCGCCGCGCGAACGCGCGGGCCTCTGCCATCAGGTCAGCGTCGTCGAAGACCTCGCGGACGATGCCCAGCGTCTTGGCCCGTTCGGCCGTGCAGGGTTCGTTCAGCATCATCAGCTCCAACGCGCGCTGGCGGCCGATCAGCCGGGGCAGCATCCACGTCGAGCCCAGGTCGGGAACGAGCCCGATCCGGCTGAACACCTGGATGAACGTGGCCGAGCGGGCGGCCAGCACGAAGTCGCCGGCCATGGCCAGGCTGAAGCCGCCGCCGGCCGCGACGCCGTTGACGGCGACCACGACCGGAACGCGACATTCGCGCAGCGCCTTGAACGCCGGCCAGTAGCTCTTCATGACGCCGTCGACGAGGCCGTCCGCGAACAGGCCGGCCATTTTCAGGTTCTGTCCCGAGCAGAAGCCGCGGCCCGCTCCGGTCAGGACCAGCGCCCGGATCGACGGGTCGTCGGTCATCGCGCCGACCGCTCGCGTCAGGCCCTCGAGCAGGTCGGGCGTCATCGCGTTCAGCGTCGCCGGCTCGTCGAGCGTCAGGATGCCCACCGCTCCGTCCGTTTCCTTCAACACGCCTGCCATCGTCGTCTCCCGGGGTTTTTTTCCGCATGTTATCGAAACAGGCGGCCGCACCGGTGCGGTTCCATCGTATCGAAGCCGGCGGCCGCGCGAGGGGCGTGTGCTAAGTTGATGATCCTCCGACCGCCGCCCCACCGGGCATCGTCATGCGTCCAGATCCCGCCGTCAGCCATGCCACGCCTTATGCCGGCCTGAAGGTCGTCGACCTGAGCCAGGGCATCGCCGGTCCGTATTGCACGATGCTGCTCGCGCAGTACGGCGCCGATGTCATCAAGGTCGAGACGACCGGCGAGGGCGATTGGTCGCGAGGGCTGGGCGTCCGCTATGGCGACCATACGGCGTTCTCGATCGTCGGCAACCTGGGCAAGCGCAGCGTGGCGCTGGATCTCAAGAGCGACGCCGGCCGCGAGGCGCTCGGCAGGCTGATCGACGATGCCGACGTGTTCATCGAAGGGTTCCGGCCGGGCGTCGTCCAGCGCCTGGGCTTCGGCCACGAGGCCGTCAGCGCCCGCCGGCCGGGCATCGTCTACGTGTCGATCTCCGGCTTCGGCCAGACCGGGCCGCTGGCCGAGCGGCCGGCGATGGATCCGGTGCTGCAGGCGTACACGGGGCTGATGATGGAGAACCGAGGCGCCGATGGCGTGCCGATGCGGATGCCGGTCATCGTCGTCGACATGGTGACGGCGCTGTACGCGTTCCAGGCGTTGTCGGCGGCCTTGCAAGCGCAGCGCGCGACCGGAGAGGGCCGTTACCTGGACATCAGCCTGATGCAGTCCGCCTGCGCGTTGCAGTCGATCCGGCTGATGCAGTCGCACTTCGAGGGCGGCACGATCCGTCCGGGCGGCGTGCCGCAGGGCAACTTCCGGACGGCCGACGGCTGGATGTCGATCGTCGCGTTCAACGATCGGGATTTTCGCAAGCTGTGCGGGCTGCTCGACCTGCCGCAGGCGGCCGATGACCCGAGGTTCGCGACGCGGGCCGAGCGCGTCGCGAACCAGGACGCGCTGTACGCGATCCTGCGGCCGCAATTCGCCGCGCGCGGCAGCGATGCGCTGGACGAGGCGCTGACGCGCGCGCAGATCATGCACGAGCGCATCAATACGTACGCGCAGTTCATCGAGCAGCCGCAGGTCGAGGCGACGCGCACGATCCAGTGGCTCGAACAGCCGGGCGTACCGAAGCCGGCGCCGGTGCCCGCGGTTCCCGGGATCCCCGAGCCCGCCAACGGATCGCCGCGCGCGACCTCGCCGACGCGCGGCCAGCATACGCGCGAGATACTGGCCGCGCACGGTTATCCGGCCGACGAGATCGAGCGGCTGCTGGCGGGCGGCGCCGCGTACGCGCCACCGCCCGGCTGACGCGCGGCCGGCCGGCGGCTTCGCCGCGGGTCCTTGGCCGCGCTTTCCTCGGCGGACCCTTCCTCGGCGGTCGTTACTGCAGAGGTCGTTGCCTCAGCGGCCCTTCCAGTCCGGCTTGCGTTTCTGCGAGAACGCCAGCGGGCCTTCGATGAAGTCCTCGGACGCGCGCATCGCCGACACCGCCGGATATTCGAGCTGATGGCGCAGCGCCATCTCGACGGTCTCGTCGAGCCCGCGCATCACCGCCTGCTTGGACGCGCGGATCGACATCGGGCTGCAGGCCAGGATCTGCGCGGCCCAGCGGCGCGCGGCGTTCATCAGCTCCGCGTGCGGCACGACCTCGTTGACGAAGCCCAGCTCGACGCCTTCCTGCGGGGTCACGCGACGCGCGGTCAGGATCATGCCCATCGCCCGCTTCAGGCCGATCGCGCGCGGCAGCCGGTGCAGGCCGCCGGCCAGCGCGGCCAGGCCCACGTTGGGCTCGGGCAGCGCGAACACGGCGCGGTCCGACGCGATGATCAGGTCGCAGGCCAGCGCGATCTCGAAGCCGCCGCCCATCGCGACGCCGTTGACGGCGGCGATCAGCGGCTTGTTCAGGTCGAAGCGGTGCGACAGGCCGGCGAAGCCGGTGGGCGGGCGATCCATGACGCCGCCCGACGCCTGGTGCTTGAGGTCGTTGCCGGCGGAGAACGCCTTGTCGCCGGCGCCGGTGACGATCGCCACCCATTGCTCGGGATCGGCCGCGAAATCGTCGAACGCCTTCGACAGCTCGAAGTGCGCGGGCGAGTGCAGCGCGTTCATCACTTCGGGACGGTTCAGCGTGATCGTCGTCAGGTGTCCTTCGCGGGTGATCTGGCAGAACTGGTTGGCCATCGATGGTCTCCTCGGGCTCGTTGGGGGTCGGAACGCCCGCCGATGCTACCACCGCGTTTCGTCCGCCTCCGGCGGCTAGATCCGCGCGGGAACGGGCCTCAGCGCGGCCGGCTGGCGCTCTGCAGCAGCGTCGTGACGGCCGCGCCCGCCAGTTCGCCGACGCTGTACCAGGCGTGATGAGCGCTGGGCGTCGCGCCGAGCCGCTAACATGGCGAGATGAGCATCGATCCCGAAACCCTGCTGCGGCGGATGTTCGACGCGGCGATCGCCGCCGCCCAGCCCTCGCTTTGCGTGCCGCCGCAACTGCCGCCGCCGCCGCGCGGGCGCACGATCGTCATCGGCGCCGGCAAGGCCTCGGCGGCGATGGCGCGAGCGCTCGAAACGCACTGGCCCGGGCCGCTCGAAGGCGTCGTCGTCACGCGCTACGGCTACGAGGTGCCGTGCGAGCGCATCGAGATCCTGTCGGCCGCGCATCCGGTGCCCGACGCAGGCAGCGAGCGGGCCGCGCGGCGACTGCTCGAGGCCGTCGACGGCCTGACGGCCGACGACCTCGTCATCGCGCTGGTCTCGGGCGGCGGCTCGTCGCTGCTGGTCGCCCCCGCGCCGGGTCTGACGCTGGCCGACAAGCAGGCGGTCAACAAGGCGCTGCTGGCTTGCGGCGCGACGATCCGCGAGATGAACTGCGTGCGGCGCCACCTGTCGGCGATCAAGGGCGGCCGGCTCGCCGCGCGGTGCGCGCCGGCGAAGCTGCTGACGCTGCTGATCTCCGACGTGCCGGGCGACGATCCGATCGACATCGCCTCGGGCCCGACGGTGGCCGATCCGACGACCCGCGACGACGCGCGCGCGATCATCGCGCGCTACCGGATCGACGTGCCGCTGGCGGTCGCCGGCTGGCTGCGCCGCGACGAAGCCGAAAGCGTCAAGCCCGGCGATCCGCGCCTGGCCGCGAGCGAGACGCGGATCGTCGCCGCGCCGCAGATCGCGCTCGAGGCGGCGGCGGCCGTCGCTCGCGAGGCGGGGCTGCCGGTCCATATCCTGGGCGACGGCCTCGAGGGCGAGGCGCGCGAGCTGGGCACGACGATGGCCGGCATCGCCCGGCAGGTCGCGCGGCGCGGGCAACCGTTCGCGCCGCCTTGCGTGCTGCTGTCGGGCGGCGAGACGACGGTGACGCTGAACGGCGGCAACGGCAACGGCAACGGCAACGGTGGACGGGGCGGTCGCAACGTCGAGTTTCTGTTGTCGCTGGCCGTCGCGCTCGACGGGCTGCCCGGCGTGCACGCGATCGCCGGCGACACCGACGGCGTCGACGGCGGCGAGGAGATCGCCGGCGCGCTGCTGCGGCCGGACACGATCGCGCGCGCCTGGGCGCGGGGCATCAACCCGCGCGCGAGCCTGGACGGCAACGACGGACACGGCTTCTTCCAGGCGCTCGGCGACTCGGTCGTCACCGGGCCGACGCTGACCAACGTCAACGATTTCCGAGCGATCCTGGTCGAGCCGGACGGCCCGCATCGATGATTCGACGCTGATCCCGGGGCCTCGAGCCGGGCGCGATCCTGGTGTGAGCAGGCCTCAGAATCTGTGAACGAATCGGACGCGCCGCTCGGCCGTGGCTGGTTCGTTCACAGATTCTCAGTCCTGGTGCGCGAGCTCCGCCGCGGCGGGGCTCGCGCGCCGGATGCACTGCCGGCCCGAATGCTTGCCCGCGTACATCGCGGTATCGGCCGCGCGCAGCAAGGCGTCGGGACGGGTCCCGTCCTGCGGCGCCAGCGCGAAGCCGATCGTCGCGCCGATGTTCGCGATCCGGTGGTCCGACAATGCGAAGGGCTCGCGGATCAGGTCGAGCATCTTGCGGCCGATCGCTTCGGCGGTGCCCTGGTCATCGACGCCGGCCGCCAGCACGACGAACTCGTCGCCGCCCAGTCGGGCGATGACGTCGTCGTCGCGCAGCGCCTCGCGCAACTGTCGGCCGACGTGAGCCAGCGTTTCGTCGCCGGCCTCGTGGCCGAGCCGATCGTTGACGGCCTTGAAGCCGTCGAGGTCGATCAGGTAGACGGCGAATGCCGGCCGGTCGCTCGCGAGCGCGGCTTCGATCGCGGCGACCAGGCCGCGACGGTTGAGCAGGCCGGTCAGCACGTCGGTATGGGCCAGCGCGTACAAGGCCTGCTTCTCGGCCGCGACCCGGTCGGCATTCTGGCGCAGCACTTCGATCCGGATCGACAGCACGCGCATCCAGGCGAACATCTCGACCATGCTCGAGAACGGGAACAGGTTCTGCGTCAGCAGGCCCGCCGGCAGCAGCCCGCGCAGCAGCAGCGCGAACGACAGCGAACCGATCGCGTAGGCGCCCCAACCGATCGCCATGTAGACGGCCATCCGGCTGCCGTTGCGCGCCTGCCGGATCGACTCGGTGAGCGCCAGCCCGATGCCGATCGGCCCGAGGATGGTCGCCGCGGCCGACGCCTGGCGATAGGTGAACAGGCCCACGACGGTGGCCAGCATCGCGAGAAACGCGCAGAGTCCGGTGATCCGCAGGCAGCGCGCCATCCGCGGGCTGCGCTGGCGCATGTCCAGCGCGCAGATCATGAAGCCGCTGACGCCGGTCAGCGCGATCAGCGCGCTGACCGGGCTGATCTTTTCCAGGTAGCCGCTCTGCGTCGACCACAGGAACTGATGCCCGAGCCCCGACAGGGCGATGAAGAACGTCGTGACGCCGACCAGCAGGATGCCGTAGTGCAGGAACGCCGGGTCGCGCATGCTGAAGCCGTTGACCAGCGTCATCATTATCAACAGCAGCGTGACGCCGAACATCAGGCCCAGCAGCAGGATCCGCAGCGATTCGTACTCGACGAAGGCGGCTTCGCGATGCAGGCGGATCGGCGTGATGACCGTGGTCGCGCTGTCGATGCGCAGGTAGATCTCGTGGATCGGCCCGGAGGCCAGGTCCAGCGCGAACACGTGCGAACGCGATCGGATCGGCCGGTTCCGCGCAGGGATGTCGCTGCCCATCAACGCATGGGTCGCCACCGTCGAGCCCTCGACGACCCAGGCTTCGATCCGGTTGATCGGCGGGTAGTCGAACTCGAAGATCCAGCGCTCATCGATGGTGGCCCGGACCGGCACGCGCAGCCAGATGGTCTGCGGATTCGGCCCGAAGTTGGCGCGCGGCACCTCGGGTACCGTGAACTCGCCGCGGCGGGCGATGACGTCGCCGAGCTTGAGCGCGTGTGTCGGATCCATCAGCACCCGGGCGGCGTCCCAGGCTTCGAAGCGGCTCGCCGACGCGTCCAGCGTCAGCACCGGCGACGATGCCAGCGCTCGCGGCAACGGCCACAGCAGGGCCAGCAGCAGCCAGACCGGCAGCAGCTTGGCCAGGCCGCGAGGCAGGCGTTGCTCGGGACGTTTTCGTTGCATGGGCTCCAGCGGCTCGACGAACGGCGCGTCGGTCGCCGGGACCGGAGCCCGGATGTCCGGATCGCCGCAGACCGATTGCAACCGTCATTGTCCGGTCGAGCCGCCGAACGCGGCGCGTGTCCGCGAGGATCGCGCCGACTGCCCCGATGGACGGCGAAGCGTGTTGCCGCTCCGCCGCGATCGGCCGCTTAGAACCCCTCGCGCGGCACCCACACGCCGCCGTCCATCAGCACGCGCTCGCTGCGGTTCAGACGGGCTTATCGGATGGCTCGTCGTTGAACAGAGCGATGTAGGGCGCATAGCGAAAGCGTCTATTGCGCGCATAGCCAGTCATCTCGTGCAGTACACCGTGCCTGACCAGTCGCGACACCAACGTATTGGCGGCCGCGAAAGTGGTGCCCGTCATCTGCTGCACGTTGGCCACCGAGACGATGGGTCGATCAAATAGTGACTCCAACACTCGGTGACCGTTGCCTGCGGCTCGTCCCAGGTGCTCGGTGATCGTACTGCGGTGCTGTTCACGCAATAGCAGGATGTTGCGTGCGGTGCCGGCCGCTTCGCCGGCGACGTCGATGACGCCGCGAAGGAAGAACGCCAGCCAACCTTCCCAGTCTCCGCGCTCGCGAACGGCTTGCAGATGGTCGTAGTAAGCCTCTCGGTGTCGCTTGAAGTAATGAGACAAGTACAACACGGGTTTGTGCAGCACGCCGCACTCGGTCAGCAGAAAGGTGATGAGCAGGCGGCCGACCCGCCCGTTGCCATCCAGGAACGGGTGAATGGTTTCGAACTGCACATGGGCCAGCGCGATCTTGATGAGTGGGGGCAGGTTGTCGGGTGCATGCAAGAAGCGCTCGAGGTCGCTCAGCGCCTGCGGGACCTCATGATGCGGCGGCGGTACAAAGGAGGCGGTGGCCAGCGTGCAACCCGCCGGGCCGATCCAGTTCTGGCTGGTTCGAAGCTCACCGGGTTGCAACCGGCCGCCTCGCACGCCCTCCATCAGTTTGGCGTGAATCTCCCGAATCAGGCGTACCGACACCGGCAATTGATCCAGCCGGTCCAGGCCATGATTCATAGCGCGGACGTAGTTCAACACCTCGTCGACGTCGCGGGGCAGGCCGAGATCGAATAGCTGCGCCTCGGCGGAGAGCAGATCCTGCAGCGAGCTCTGCGTGCCCTCGATCTGGCTCGAGAGCACGGCCTCTTTGCGCACGTACATGAAGACGAAGAGGTCCGGGTTCGGCAGTGTGAGGACCGATCCGTCGAGACGGCCCAGGGCGCGGTCGGCGGTGGACAGCAGAGAAGCGATCTCCCCGCCGAGGTTCAGGGGCGGATGCGGGGGCAAGGGGGCTGGCGAAAAGGCCCGGTAGCCGGTGGGCCGGCGGAGGTAACGACCCGCTCGCGCTTGTGCGTCCATGTAGTGGCTTGTCTCGAATATGATGGAGAATTTCTCTTCATATGATAGACAGGCTTTAGTATGGCGAGAAGCTCTTCGCCTGTTATAGGCAATTCATCATGTGGCGGCAAACAATGACGTGCGTTCCACAAGGCGCTTTGCCAGAGTCGATTCGCTTCAGAACCCCTCGCGCGGCACCCAGACGCCGCCGTCCATCAGCACGCGCGCGCTGCGGCTCATGATCGCCTTGGTCACCGTCCATTCGCCGCCGACCTGCCGCGCCTTGGCGCCGACGCGCAGCGTGCCCGACGGATGTCCGAAGTTGACCTGCTCGCGTTCGCCGCCGCCGGCCGCCAGGTTGACGAGCGTGCCCGGCACCGCGGCCGCCGTCGCGATCGCGACCGATGCCGTGCCCATCATCGCGTGGTGCAGCTTGCCCATCGACAGCGCGCGCACCAGCACGTCGATGTCGCCGGCGCCGATCGCCTTGCCGCTGGACGCCGTGTAGGCCTTCGGCGGCGCGACGAACGCGACCTTCGGCGTGTGCTGGCGCGCCGCCGCTTCGGCGACGTCCTTGATGAGCCCCATCCTGACCGCGCCATGAGCGCGGATCGTCTCGAAGCGGGCCAGCGCGGCGGCGTCGTTGTTGATGTCGTCCTGCAGCTCGGTGCCCTGGTAGTCGAGCGCGCCCGCCTCGATGAAGATCGTCGGGATGCCCGAGTTGATCATCGTCGCCTTGAACGTGCCGACGCCGGGCACCTCGAGCTCGTCGACCAGGTTGCCGGTCGGGAACATCGAGCCGCCATCGCTGTCGTCGGCCGGGTCCATGAACTCGAGCTGGATCTCGGCGGCGGGGAACGTGACGCCGTCCAACTCGAAGTCGCCGGTCTCCTGCACCTGGCCGTCGGTGATCGGCACGTGCGCGACGATCGTCTTGCTGATGTTGGCCTGCCAGATCCGCACCGTGCAGATCCCGTCCCTGGGGATCCGCTCGGCGGGGATCAGGCCGTTGCGGATCGCGAACGGACCGATCGCCGCCGACAGGTTGCCGCAGTTGCCGCTCCAGTCGACGAACTTCTGGTCGATCGAGACCTGGCCGAACAGGTAGTCGACGTCGTGGCCGGGCTTGGTCGCCGGCCCGACGATGACGGTCTTGCTGGTGCTGGACGTCGCGCCGCCCATGCCATCGATCTGCTTGCCATAAGGATCGGGGCTGCCGATCACGCGCATCAGCAGCGCGTCGCGCGCCGCGCCGGGCGCGCGGCAGGATTCGGGCAGGTCGGCGAGCTTGAAGAACACGCCTTTGCTGGTGCCGCCGCGCATGTAGGTGGCGGGGATTCGGACTTGGGGAGCGAATGCCATCGAAGGATCCTGAGTGTCGGGGGTCGGGGTTCCGGGCTCGGACTCGCGGGCGTCGGTCCGAGCCGTCTTCCGCGGGGCCTGGCCCGCTTTGCGCGGGGTTAGCCCGCTTTCTTGTCGCCGCCGGTGGCCGACGCTTCGAGGAAGTCCTGCGCGAAGCGCTGCAGCACGCCGCCCGCTTCGTAGACCGACACTTCCTCGGCCGTGTCGAGCCGGCAGGTGACCGGCACCTGGACGGTCTCGCCGTTGCGACGGTGGATGACCAGCGTCAGGTCCGTGCGCGGCTTGCGCTCGCCGATGACGTCATAAGTCTCGGTGCCGTCCAGCGCCAGCGTCAGCCGGTTGGTGCCCGGCTTGAACTCGAGCGGCAGAACGCCCATGCCGATCAGGTTCGTGCGGTGGATCCGCTCGAAGCCCTCGGCGGCGATCGCCTCGACGCCGGCCAGGCGCACGCCCTTGGCCGCCCAGTCGCGCGACGAGCCCTGGCCGTAGTCGGCGCCGGCGACGATGATCAGCGGCTGCTTGCGGTTCATGTAGGTCTCGATCGCCTCCCACATCCGCATCACCTCGCCCTCGGGCTCGACGCGAGCGAGCGAGCCCTGCCGGACGCTGCCGTCGTCGTTGCGGACCATCTCGTTGAACAACTGCGGGTTCGCGAACGTCGCGCGCTGCGCGGTCAGGTGATCGCCGCGGTGCGTCGCGTACGAGTTGAAGTCCTCTTCGGGCAGGCCCATCTTGGCCAGGTACTCGCCGGCCGCGCTGTCGGGCAGGATCGCGTTCGACGGCGACAGGTGGTCGGTCGTGATGTTGTCGGGCAGCACCGCCAGCGGCCGCATGCCGCGCAGCGTGCGCTCGCCGGCCAGCGCGCCTTCCCAGTACGGCGGGCGGCGGATGTAGGTGCTCTGCGGACGCCAGTCGTACTGCGGGCTGACCGTCTTGCGTTCGTCGCGGATGCCGAACATCGGCGTGTAGACCTTGCGGAACTGCTCGGGCTTGACGGCCCGCGCGACGACCGCGTCGATCTCCTCGTCGGTCGGCCAGATGTCCTTCAGGCGGATCTCCTTGCCCTGCGCGTCGACGCCGAGCACGTCCTGCTCGATGTCGAAGCGGATCGTGCCGGCGATCGCGTAGGCGACGACCAGCGGCGGCGACGCGAGGAACGCCTGCTTCGCGTACGGATGGATGCGGCCGTCGAAGTTGCGGTTGCCCGACAGCACGGCGGTCGCGTACAGCTTGCGGTCGATGATCTCCTGCTGGATCTTCGGATCGAGCGCGCCCGACATGCCGTTGCAGGTCGTGCACGCGAAGGCGACGACGCCGAAGCCGAGCTTTTCGAGGTCGGCGGTCAGGCCCGCTTCTTCCAGGTACAGCTCGACGACCTTCGATCCGGGCGCCAGCGAGGTCTTGACCCAGGGCTTGCGCGCCAGGCCGGCGCGGTTCGCGTTGCGCGCCAGCAGGCCGGCGGCGATCACGTTGCGCGGGTTGCTGGTGTTCGTGCAGCTCGTGATCGCGGCGATGATGACCGCGCCGTCGGGCATCAGGCCCGGATCGTTCTCGACCTTGCCCGAGATGCCCTTGGCGGCCAGGTCCGACACCGGCAGCCGGCGATGCGGGTTCGACGGGCCGGCCAGCGTGCGCACGACGCTGGACAGGTCGAACTCGAGCACGCGCTCGTACTGCGCGTTCTTCAGCGTGTCGCTCCACAGGCCGGCGGTCTTCGCGTAGGTCTCGACCAGCCGGACCTGCTCGTCTTCGCGGCCGGTCAGCTTCAGGTAGTCGATCGTCTGCTGGTCGATCGAGAACATCGCCGCGGTGGCGCCGTACTCGGGCGCCATGTTCGAGATCGTCGCGCGGTCGCCGAGCGTCAGGCTGGCCGCGCCGTCGCCGTAGAACTCGAGGTAAGCGCCGACGACCTTCTCCTTGCGCAGGAACTCGGTCAGCGACAGCACGACGTCGGTGGCCGTGATGCCGGGCTGGCGGCGGCCGGTCAGCTCGACGCCGACGATGTCGGGCAGCCGCATCCACGACGCGCGGCCCAGCATGACGTTCTCGGCCTCGAGGCCGCCGACGCCGATCGCGATGACGCCCAGCGCGTCGACGTGCGGCGTGTGGCTGTCGGTGCCGACCAGCGTATCGGGGTAAGCGACGCCGTTCTGCGCGTGGATCACCGGCGACATCCGCTCCAGGTTGATCTGGTGCATGATGCCGTTGCCCGGCGGCACGACGTCGACGTTCTCGAACGCTTCCTTGGTCCAGTCGATGAAGTGGAAGCGGTCCTCGTTGCGGCGGTCCTCGACCGCGCGGTTCTTCGCGAACGCGTCCGGGTCGTAGCCGCCGTACTCGACGGCCAGCGAGTGGTCGACGATCAACTGCACCGGCACGACCGGATTGACCTTGGCCGGGTCGCCGCCCTTGTCGGCGATCGCGTCGCGCAGGCCGGCCAGGTCGACCAGCGCGGTCTGGCCCAGGATGTCGTGGCAGACGACGCGCGCCGGAAACCACGGGAAATCCAGCTCGCGCTTGCGCTCGATGAGCTGCTTCAACGCATCGTTCAGCAGCGCCGGGTCGCAGCGGCGCACCAGGTTCTCGGCCAGCACGCGCGAGGTGTACGGCAGGCCGTCATAAGCGCCGGGCGCGATCGCCTCGACGGCGGCGCGGGCATCGAAGTAGTCCAAGCGGGTGCCGGGTAGCGGCTTTCTGTATTGTTGGTTCATGCCTCTTGTCGCGTCAGGTTGCCCTGGGCGATCTGTTTTTCGATGTTGAGACGCGATGCGCGGATGTGGCGGCGCATCAGGATTTCCGCGAGCTCGCCGTCGCGGTCGGCGATGGCGTCGAGAATGCGGTAGTGCTCGGCGAAGGCCTGGCGCGGCCGGTTCGGCAGCGCCGAGAACCGGATCCGGTACATGCGCGCGAGCTGGTACAACTCGTCGCACAGCATCCGGAACAGCATCAGGTTACCGCTGCCCTGGACGATCCGGTAGTGGAAATCGTCGTCGCCTTCCTGCAGGTAGTAGCCGCGGCCGGCGCGGTACGCCTCGTCGCGTTCGTGCGCCTGCAGCACGCGGCGCAACTCGTCGATCCGCGCGGGCGCCATCCGCTCTGCGGCCAGCCGGCAGGCCGTGCCTTCCAGCGATTCGCGGATCTCGTACAGCTCGATCAGCTCCTGGGGGCTCAGCGAGACGACGCGCGCGCCGACGTGCGGCACGCGCACCAGCAGCTTCTGGCCTTCGAGCCGGTGCAGCGCCTCGCGCAGCGGTCCGCGGCTGACGCCGTGCTGGCGGGCCAGTTCGGGCTCGGAGATCTTGCTGCCGGGCGCGATCCGGCCGGTGACGATCGCCGATTGCAGCGTTCGGAAGATCTGCTCGGACAGCGTGCCGGAGTCGACCGGGGTGGCGCCCGGCAGGGTCAGCACTTGATTCATCTTGTCGACAATCTCGGATTTTTTTGCGCTGCCTCGACAGAAAGTCGAGTCGATCAGCTCGAAGTGTCGACAATCTTACGCTGATCCGCGTATTTCGCAAGCCACGCTCCACGGCGCGACGCGCGTCGCCGGAGCGATCGGCGGGTCGTCGATAGCGATTCGTCAACAAGACGGTCGATGATCGTTCGGGTACGGGTAGCGGCGAATCGCCGGCCCGATCGCTGTTCGAACCGTTCTACCGAGGCTTGCCGCATGGGGTCGATCGCCGTTCATCGGGAGACCCGCTCGCCACCGAGGCGTGGCGAGCGGATCGTCGCCGAACGCGTGCCGGACCAAGACGACTACGATGCCTTCGTGCGCCGCACGCTGCCGCAGCAACAGTCGAGCGTCGCCAGCCACCGTATCGGCGGCCAGCGCGTGTGGCTCAAGAAAGCCGGGCGGCGCCACGGCCGCCTCGCTTATCGGTTGCTGGCGATGGTCGCGTGCATGCTGGGCCTGGACACGCTGACGCCGGTGCCCAACCCCGGAGGCGAGGCCGCGATCGCCATCGAAGAGCGGCGCTTGCGCGAACTGGGCGAATTGGGCCTGCGCGTGCCGCGAGTGCTGACGCGCACGCCGCAGGCCCTGCTGATCTCCGACCTGGGGCGCAACGGCCATCGCGCCGTCGTCTTCAACGAATGGCTGGAGCAGGCCGCGGCCAGCGGCCCCGAGGCGCTGCTGGCCGCCTGGAACGAGGGGCTGTGGGCGATCGCGGCCGTGCATGCGCGAGGCGCCTACCTGAGCCAGGCCTTCGCGCGCAATCTGGTCCACTGCCCCGACGGCGAGGTCGGCTTCATCGATTTCGAGGACGATCCCGGCCAGATACTGTCCATCGCCGAATGCCAGGCGCGCGACTGGCTCAGCTACCTGCATTCCACGGCGCCGCTGCTGTGCGCCAGCCAGCCCGAAGGCGCCGGCCGGGCCTGGCGTGCGGGGCTGGCGCGAGCCGACCCGGCCGTGCGCGAGCGCATCGCGCTGGCCGCGCGCCGCGTGCGCTGGCTGCGCAAGCTGCCTGGCGACCGCCGGTGGGGCCGCGACACGCAGCGCTTGCGAGCCGCCGCCCGGTTGCTGGCGCAGTGGTATCCCGACGCCTGAGCGATCAGGCGCCGATCGTCGATCGCCAATCGCGAGCCGGACCGATCCGATCCGATCCGATGCGGCACGCGCGCGGGCATGGACGAAAGACTCTCAGTCGCGCCGGTGGCGCGCGCGCAGCTCCTGCATCTGTTCGAGCGTCAGGCCCATCGCCGTGGCCATCGGGCCGATCGCCGTCTTGTCCCACGAGTGGCGCGGTCCGATCGTCAGGCCGCCGTCGACGGTCAGGTGCGTGCCGGTGATGAAGCCGGCCGCGTCCGAGGCCAGGAACAGCGCGGCCTCGGCGATGTCGCGCGGCGCGCCCGAGCGGCCGATCGGGTTGGCGATGCCGCTCTTCTCGGCGATGGCCGCCTGCATCGCGGCCGTCTCGGCGGCGCCCAGGCCCATCGACGCGCCGAAGATCGACGTGGCGATGAAGCCCGGCACGATCGCGTTGATCCGGATCTTCTCGGGCGCCAGGTCGGCCGCCGCCACCCGCGTGAAGTGCAGCACGCCGGCCTTGGCCACCGAATACGCGAGGGCCGCGTAGCCGGCCTGCAGCGCGGAGACCGACGAGGTGTTGATGATCGAGCCGCCGCCGCGGCGGTTCATGTGCGGGCGCGCATAGAACGCGCCGGCGGCGACCGAGCGCAGCAGCAGCGCCTGCGTATGGTCCCAGCCCTCGGGGTCGAACTCGGGCAGGCCGCCCGGCGAGCCGCCGCGGCCGGCGTTGCTGAACAAGACGTCGAGCCCGCCGAAGTGCTGGGCCGCCGCGTCGATCGCCGCCTTCAGCTCGGTCAGTTGCGTGACGTCGCAGCGCGCGAACCGGACGGCGCCCGGATACTGCTTCTCGAGTTCGGCTCCCACGTCCTGCTGGATGTCGGCCGCGATCACGCGCGCGCCTTCGTTGACGAACAGATCCAGCGTTTCGCGTCCGATGCCGGATGCGGCGCCAGTGATGACGGCGATCTTTCCTGCGAGCCTGTCGGCCATGGGGGTCTCCTGGGGTGGGGAAAAACGTCAGGCCGCGTCGACGCGCGACGCGGCCTCGGGGGTGGCGGAACGGCGGGGGCCGCAGGCGAGGAGGCGGTCAGACGATCCGCGATCGCTTGTCGCCCCAGTACTTGTCGCGCAGCGCTTTCTTGTAGAGCTTGCCGGTCGGCAGGCGCGGCAGCTCGTCGGCGAAATCGATCGAGCGCGGGCACTTGACCTTGGCCAGGTTCGCCTGGCAGAACGCGATCAGCTCCTGCGCCAGCGCCTCGTCGGCCTTGTGCCCCGGCATCACCTGCACGACGGCCTTGACCTCCTCGCCGAGGTCGTCGTTCGGCACGCCGAACACGGCGGCGTCGGCGACCTTCGGATGCGTGATCAGCAGGTTCTCGCATTCCTGCGGATAGATGTTGACGCCGCCCGAGATGATCATGAACGTCGAGCGGTCGGTCAGGTACAGGAACCCGTCGTCGTCGACGTAGCCGACGTCGCCGACCGTGCTCATCGTGCCGTCGGCCGACCGCGTCTGCTGCGTCCGTTCAGGATCGTTGAAGTATTCGAACGGCGTGGCGGTCTTGAACCAGATCTCGCCCGGCACGCCCTTGGGCGCCGGCTGCATCGATTCGTCGAGGATGTGCAGCTCGCCGAGCAGCACGCGGCCGACCGAGCCGCGGTGCGCGAGCCATTCCTCGCTGTTGCAGGCGGTGAAGCCCAGGCCCTCGGTGGCGCCGTAGTATTCGTGGATGATCGGGCCCCACCAGCGGATCATCTCTTCCTTGACCTGCGCCGGGCACGGGGCCGCCGCATGGATGGCGATCTCCAGCGACGACAGGTCGTGGCGCTTGCGCGCTTCGTCGGGCAGCTTCAGCATCCGGCTGAACATCGTCGGCACGAGCTGCGTGTGGGTGACGTGGTAGCGCTCGATCAGCGCCAGGTGCCGCTCGGGATCGAAGTGCTCCATGATGACCACCGTGCCGCCCATCCGGATCGTCAGCCCGACCGCCGCCTGCGGCGCCGAGTGGTACAGCGGCGCCGGCGACAGGTAGACCATGTCCTCGCGGTAGCGCCACAGCTTCAGCAGGAAGTCGAACAGCGGCAGCCGCTCGGACGGCGGCGCGTCGGGCAGCGGGCGCACGATCCCCTTCGGGCGCCCGGTGGTGCCGGACGAATAGAGCATCGCGACGCCCAGCGCCTCGTCGGCGATCGGCGTCGACGGCTGCGCCGACGTCGCCTCGATGAAATCCACGAACGGATAGGAATCGGTGACTGGCGAGGTCTTTTCGCCCGGCGCGCTCTGCACGAGCAGCGCCAGCTTGATGCGCGGGCATGATTCGAGCGCCTGGGCCGCGACCGCGCGCCGCGACGTCGACGTGATCAGCACCTGCGATTCGCTGTTGTTCAGGATGTAGGCCAGCTCGTCGGCCTTCAGGTACGAATTGACGCAGGTGTAGTAGGCGCCGGTGCGCTCGCCGGCGCCGCAGCATTCGAGGTAGCGGTCGTTGTTCTCCATGAAGATCGAGAAGTGGTCGAGCCGCTTCAGGCCGTGCGCGCGCAGCAGGTGCGCGAGCCGGTTCGAGCGCGCCTCGAACTCGGCGTAGCTGACCGTCTGGCCGGTGCCGGCCATGATGAACGCGGCGCGGTCGGGGTGCTCGGCGGCATGGTGTCCGGGGTACATGGCGTCTCCTTGGGTCTCGTGTGCCTCGTGTCTCGCGTGTCTTGTGTCTCGTGTGTCTTGTGTCTCGTGTGCCCGGGCGGCCTGATGCGAGGCGAAACGGGCAGTGTGGCGCCAATTCCGGCGGGCGGATAGTCGGGATAGTGCCGAAGGCGGGCGCGCCGGCGATAATGCGTGCAACGAAGGAGACGCTTGCCGATGCCGATGCGACGAGTCCCGATCGGGTCGCTGACGTTCGATGTCGACGTCGAGGGGCCCGACGACGGCACCCCGGTGCTGCTGCTGCACGGCTTTCCGCAATGCCGTCACGCGTGGCGCGAGACGCTCGCGGCGCTGGCCGGCGCGGGCTTGCGCGGCATCGCGCCGGATCAACGCGGTTATTCGCCCGGCGCCCGGCCGCTCGGGACCGGGCACTACCTGGCCGAGCGGATCGTCGACGACGCGCTGGGCCTGGCCGACGCGCTCGGCGCGGACCGCTTCCATCTGGTCGGGCACGACTGGGGCGGCCAGATCGCGTGGATGACGGCGGCGCGGGCGCCGCAACGGATCCGCTCGCTGACCGTGCTGTCGCGCCCGCATCCGGCGGCGTTCGCCTGGGCGATGCGCAACGATCCCGAACAGGCCGCGCGCTCCGGACACCACCAGCGCCTGCTCGATCCGGCCGCGCCCGCCGCGATCCGGCAGGACCGGATGGCCGGCCTGCGCGCGCGCCTGGCCGAGCAGGGCGTGCCGGCGTCGGCGATCGACGCCTATTGCACGACGCTCGAGCCGCCGGGCGCGCTGGAGGCGGCGATCGAGTGGTACCGGGCGTCCGCGCAGGCGATGCGCGAGCCCGGATTTCCGGTGATCGGCGCGCCCACGCTATACGTGTGGGGCAGCGCCGATTCGACGGTCGGGCGGATGGCGGCCGAGGCGACGGCCCGTTTCGTCGACGGGCCCTATCGTTTCATCGAGGTGCCGGGCGCCGGCCATTTCCTGACCGACGACTCGGCATCGGTCGTCGACGACGCGCTGCTCGCGCACCTGGCCGCGCACCCGGGTTGACAAGCCGAGTGCCGCCCGCGGCGGCCGGTCAGTACCAGTGCACGTTGTAGTGGTCGTAGACCTTGCGGCCGTATTCGTCCGTGTACTCGGGGACCGCGCTCTGCTCGTAGCGCGGCGCGCGTTCGAGCTGGTCCCGCGATACCGAGACCACGTAGCCGCCGAGGGCGACGTCGTACTTCATGCTTTCCCAGGGCAATGGGTAGCGGTCCGAGCCGATCCCGAGGAAGCCGCCGAACTCCATGACCGCGTAGCGCACCTTGCCCGATACCTTGTCGATCATCAGGGTGTCGATCGATCCGAGCTTCTCGCCGTCGGGGTTGTAGACGTTGGTGCCGTTGACTCTGTCCGAAGAAATGACGCTGGACGCCGTGTTGACCGTCTCCGTGTTGACCGTGTTCATGGTTCCTCCCGCGTGTCCCGAAGCAGGATTGCTTCATGGACAGAATAGGCCACGACCCGGCGGCGGGGAATAGGCGGTGGGCGCGGGGACGCGTAGGATCAGCGGAAAAGGCGGCCTCACTCGGCGGCGGCCAGCCGTTCGAGCTGGGCGCCATCGATGATGGTCAACCGCTTGTACGCCATGTGCAGCACGCCCGCCTCGACCAGCGCGCCCAGCTCCTTGTTGACCGTCTGGCGCGACACGCAGAGCATCGCCGCCAGGTCGTGCTGCGCCAGGTCGACGCCGATGGCGCCGGCTTGCGCCCGCCCGTTCGCGCAGGCCATGTCCGGCGCGTAGATCCGCGCCATCCGCAGCAGGATCGCGGCGATCCGCCGGCGGGTCGAGCCGACCGTCAGCGCGCGCAGCTCGGCGACGCTGGTCCGCTGGCGCTCGAGCGCGAGCTGCGCGACCGTCTTCCACAGCACCGGGTTGCGATCGAGCCGCTGCACGAGCGCGCCGCGCGGGATGTGGACGATCAGCGAATCCTCGCGCGCGTAGTAGTCGTAGCTGCGCGAGCTCTCGTCGAGAAGCTGCACGATCGGCACGACGCTGCGCGGCCCCAGCAGCGCGTTCAGGTGCCGGCGGCCATCGGCATTGAACGCGACGACCTCGATGCAGCCCGACACGACGGCGAGCAGCTCCCGCGACGTCGATTCGCGGCTCATGATCAGCGTGCGCCGGCGATAGCGGGCCGTGCGCGAGACCGCCGAGATCGCCAGCCGGTCCTCGTCGGGCCAGCTCGCGAACAACTGGTTCCAGCGCAGCACGTCGGCCGCCGGGGGCGGGATCGCGCGCTCGGCCGTCAGTTCGTGTCCGGGAATGGACGTGTTCATGGTGTCCCGCACCGACATGCGCAAAAGTGTCGCACGGTTGATAGATTTCACTCGATCCGGCCGATATCGTAGTCCGGATCGCACCGCATCTTCCACGCTGCACTGCAGCGCGCCCGCCGCGTCCCGGCGGCTGGGGCGTCGATGCGGCATGCCCCAGTATCGAGGAGACATCTTGGTCGACATCCGTCCGGATCAGGGCGCCGGTGCGCGCCTTTCGCTGGAGCGCCCGTTCTCGCCGCGGCGCCGGCTGCTGGGCCTGGCAGCGGCGACGGCCATGCTGGCGGCAAGCGCGCCGAACGCGTTCGGCCAGCAGGACTATCCCGGCAACAAGCCGGTGCGCATCATCGTGCAGTTCCAGCCCGGCGGCAGCACCGACATCATCGCCAGGATGCTGGCCGAGCACCTGAGCAAGCGCCTGGGCACCTCGGTCGTCGTCGAGAACCGCAGCGGCGGCGCGGGCATCATCGGCACCGATCACGTCGTCAAGAGCGCGCCCGACGGCCATACGCTGCTGCTGTCGGTGCCGGCGCCGCTGACGTCGAACCTCGTGCTGTACCGGACGCTGCCGTACGATCCGCGCCGCGACCTGGTCCAGATCTCGGACGTGGTCACGCCGCGCACCGTGATGGTCGTCAATCCCGAGGTGCCGGCCAAGACTTATGACGAGCTGCTCGCGCTGATCCGCAAGCAGCCCGGCAAGTTCACGATCGGATCGTGGGGGCCGGGCACGCAGCCGCACCAGTTCCAGGTCTTCATGGACAAGACCTATGGCCTGCAGACCTCGCACTCGGCGTACAAGGGCGAGGGGCCGATGACGATCGATCTGGTCAGCGGCATCATCCAGTTGACCGTCGGCTCGCTGGCGACGATGAAGCCGTACATCGACGCCGGCCGGCTGCGCGCGATCGCGATGACCGGACCGACGCGATCGCCGCTGCTGCCGGACACGCCGACCTTCGCCGAGCAGGGCTACAAGGAGCTGATCTACACGATCACCGGCCCGATCTCGCTGCTGGCGCCCGCCCGGACGCCCGACGCGATCGTCCAGCGCCTGAGCAAGGAAGTGGGCGAGGTGGTCAGGCAGCCCGACGTGCAAAAGCGGCTGCTGGACCTGGGTCTCGAACCCCTGGGCAGCACGGCCGCGCAGGCGCGCGCCGCTTACGAGGCTTACCTGCCGGTATCGCTCGAGCTGACCCGCAGCACCGGCGTGACCATCGACTAGCGGACCGCGATCGGCGGACTGCGATCGGCGTACTGCGGTCCGCCCGCCGCACACATCAAGGAGACGAGATGAGCACCAACGAGAACCTTGTCAACGAAGGACGCGCGGCGCTGGCCCGCGCCGCCGGCCTGATCGGCACCGTCTACGGTTATCCGTTGATCGAGACCTTCCGCACCTGCACGCTGCAGACGTCCGCCGGCGGCCGCCAGCGCGCCGACGGCGCGTCGTCGGACGCGCGGATGCGGATCAACACGCTGCACCACGCCAAGCGCCCGTCGACGGACCGCGATCGCGACGTCGTGACGCCGGCCAACGATCTGCTGTACACGATGGGCTGGATCAATCTGGCCAACGGTCCGATGCTGCTGACGATACCGGCCGCCAACCAGGATCCGGACCGCTATTTCGTGCTGCCGCTGTACGACGCGTACACCGAGAACTTCGCTAACCTGGGGCCGCGAAACTGCGATCGCGACGGCGAGACCGTGGCGCTGGTCGGCCCGGGCGCCCGGATGACCGATCCCGGCTTCACCGGCCGGACCATCGAGTGCCCGACGAACCTGGTCTGGCTGATCGGCCGCATCCTCGCGCGCGACGAGAGCGACTGGCCGCAGGCCCGCGCGCTGCAGGCCGGGATCCGCCTGGAGCCGGCCGCCGGCACGACGCCGCTGTCGTCGTCGACGACCGTGTCGGCGTGGGCCGGCAAGCCGGTCGACGTGATGGCGGCGATGCTCGAGCCATCGCAGCCGGCGGCCGAGGTCGCGGCCGCGTTCTTCACGAACCTGAGCCACGCGATGGCCGAGACGCCGGGTTCGGTCCGCGACGAAGGGCTGGTCGCGCTGCTGGCGCAGGGCGGCTTGATCGCCAGCGCCGAGTTCCGCTGGGACGGGCTGGAGCCGGTCGTGCGCGACGCGCTGGTCCAGGGCTTCGAGGAAGGGATCAAGCTGATCGGCGCCGCCGGCGGCAAGCGCAGCCCGAAACCGTGGCGGATCTCCGCCGCCACCGGCCGCTACGGCGTCGACTACCTGGCCCGCGCCCGCACCGCCTATCTGGGGCTCGGCGCGCTCGCGGCGGAGGAGGCGATCTACGCGGCCTCGCATTTCGACGCCGACAAGGCCGGCCTCGACGGCAACCATCGCTACGTGATCCGCTTCGAGGCCGACGACATGCCGCCGGCCGACGCGTTCTGGTCGATCACGTTGTACGACCAGGACCGGTTCCTGTACACGAACGAGATCGACCGGTTCTCGATCGGCGACCGCACGCTGGGCATCGAGAAAGGGGCCGACGGCAGCCTCGAGATCGTCATCGGCCACCAGCGGCCCGCGTCGACCAGCAACTGGCTGCCGGCGCCGGCCGGCCGGTTCTACCTGATCCTGCGCCTGTACTACCCGCGCGAAGAGGTGCGCGGCTGGACGATCCCGCCGCTGCGCAAGGTGGGGGTGGTCGCATGAGCACGCAGCACGCGGACGCGATCCTGGTGGTCGGCACCGGTTACAAGACGATCGCCGACGGATTGCACATCCTCTACGGGCAGGGCCAGACCTTCTGCGCCGAGACCGACGCCGGCCTGGTCGTGATCGACTCGGGGCCGGGCGGGACGGTCACGCAGTCGATGATAGCCAGCGCTCGCGAGATCAGCGATGCGCCGCTGCACGCGGTCTGCTACAGCCACGGACACATCGGCTACAACACCGGCGTCGGCCAATGGCTGGCCGATGCCGCCGCGCGCGGCCATCCGGCGCCGCGCGTGATCGCGCACGCGAACGTGCCGCGCCGCTATGCCCGCTATCGCGAGACGCACGAGCTGCAGCAGCGGATGGCCGAGGTGCAGTTCAAGCGCGAACCGGGCTTCTTCGAGAAGCGGATCCTGCTGCACGATCCGGACGAGACCTTCGACGATCGCCTGGTCATCGGCGGAGGCGATCGGCGCGTCGAGCTGTTCTGGGCGCCGTCCGAGACCGACGACGCGATCGCCGCCTGGTGTCCGGCGCAGCGCGTGCTCTATGGCGGACCGTCGCTGCTCGATTCGATTCCGAACGTCGGCACGCCGTTCCGCACGCTGCGCGACCCGGTCCGCTGGGCCGACACGCTCGAGGCGATGGCCGCGCTGCGGCCGCTGATCGCGGTGCGCGAGTTCGGCGGCATGATCGAGGGCGAGGAGAACGTCCAGCAGGTGCTCGGCCATACGGCGCGCGCCCTGCGGTGGCTGCGCGCCGAGGTCGTGTCGCTGATCAACCGGGGACTGAACGAGCGCCAGGTGCTCGATGCCGTCGCCTATCCGCCCGAGCTGTTCGACGTCGAATGGATGAAGCCCACTTATGGCGATCCGTCGTACATCGTGCGCGACATCTACCGGTCCGAGAACGGCTGGTGGGATCGCAACCCGACCACGCTGCATCCGTCGTCGCCGTCCGCCGCCCAGAAAGCGGTCGAGGCGGCGATCGCCGATAAGCGGCACGTGATCGATTGCGCGCAGCGCCACGCGGATGAAGGCGACGTGCAGCTCGCGCTGCACGTGATCGACCTGCTGGCGGGCCTGCATACGGACAGCGACGAGGCCAGGCAGGCCCGCGCGCTGAAGGCGCGCTGGCTGCGCGAACGCGCCGGCCAGACGCGCAGCTACGTCTCGAAGAACCTGTACCACGCCGGCGCCGACGTTCTCGAGGGCAAGGCCGAGAACCGGCTGGGCATCGGCTGAATGCGCCGGAGCGGGCGCATCGGATCGGCAAGCGCGGCATCGGCCGCCAGGGAGCATCGTCAATGAATGGAACGAGAATGAAGGCAGGCGCGCTGCGCGCGGCGGCGCTGGCCGCGCTTGGCGTGCTGGCGGCCATCGGCGGCGTCGGCAGCGAGGCCCGGGCCGAATCGTCGCTGCCCCAGCGCACGATCACGATGGTCGTGCCGACCACGCCGGCCGGCGGAACCGATGCGATCGGCCGCATGCTGGCCGAGGAGATCGGCAAGCGGGTCGGCCGCACCGTGGTCATCGAGAACAAGCCCGGCGCCAACGGCATCGTCGGCGTGGAGTCGGTCGCCAAGGGGCCGGCCGACGGTTCGCGGCTGCTGTTCACGTACGCGGCGTCGATGGTCGTCAATCCGGCGCTGTACCGCAAGCTGCCTTATGACACGCTGAAGGATTTCGCGCCGGTCGCCCAGGTCGGGCGAGGCGGCAACCTGCTGCTCGTGCGGCCGGACATCCCGGCCAGGACGCTGGCCGAGTTCGTGGCCTTCGCCAGGAGCAGCCCGCAGCCGCTGAACTACTGCTCGTGGGGCGCCGGATCGGGCGGCCACCTGGCGATGGAGAGCCTGAAGAAGCAGGCGGGCATCGACATGGCCCACGTCGCCTACAAGGGTAGCGCGCCGTGCGTGCAGGACCTGATCGGCGGCCAGGTCGATGCCGGCTTCGCCGATTCGTCGACGACGGTCGAGATCGTGCGTTCAGGACGCGTGCGGGCTTTGGCGTACAGCGGATCCAAGCGCCTGCCGATGCTGCCCGGCGTGCCGACGATGAACGAGGCGGGTTACCCGTTCACCAACTACCCGTGGTACGGTGTGTTCGCGCCCGCCGCGACGCCGCCCAAGGTCGTCGACGAGCTGAACCAGGCCGTCACTGCGACGCTGAAGGATCCGGCGATCATCAAGCGGCTGCGCGACATGAATTTCGACGACCTCCCGCAGACGACGCCGCAGTCGTTCGCGGAAACGATCAGGAAGGACCTGGCCGACTGGCGGGCGCTGGTCGAGGCGGTGGGGGTGAAGCTGGACTAGCGCCCGTTCACCCTCGGTGTGGATTCGACATTCGGGTGAGCAGGCCCTGGCGCTCATGGTGAGCAAAACCGGTCGACACGACCGGACAACGACGAAGACGAGGAGACCGATGATGATTGGGCAGGAACGTGCCGGGGTTGCCGCCCGTGGAGCGCGCACGGCATCGCGCGCTGCGCGCTGCGCGGGGTGGGCGGCGGTGATCGCCGTGGCGGGTCTGGCTTGGCAAGGGGTGGCCGTCGCGCAGACGTCGCGCGACAACGTCACGCTGTACGGCGTGATGGACTTGGGCTTGTTCGCCGCGACGCCCGGGCCGTCGAGCATGACGGCTGTGCAGGTGATGTCGGGGCAGGCGCTTAGCCGCTGGGGCATCCGCGGCCGCGAAGACCTGGGCGGCGGATTGTCGGCGTTCTTCACCGCCGAGGCGCAGGTCTACGCGGACGAGGGGATTGGCCAGGCCCCTGGCGGCGGGATGACGTTCCAGCGCCGTTCGTTCGTCGGTCTCGACGGCGGTTTCGGCAGCGTCAAGCTCGGGCGCGACTATACGCCGGGGTTCTTTTCGGTGCTCGTGACCGACCTGTTCGCGTGGTCCAACGTCGGCAACGCGTCGGCGTTCGCGGTGGCCGGCGGGACGACGGCGCGGACGTCGAACGCGATCTTCTACGATTCGCCGACCTGGGGCGGGTTCCGCGTGATGACGATGTACGGATCCGGCGAACGCTACGAATCGCCGCGCGACGCCGGTTCGATCTATCACCTGGCCGGGTTCTGGTCCGGCGGCGGCTTGCAGGTGACCGGCTTCTACGGCCGGTACCGGACGCAGATCGGCACGACCGCCGATTCGCGAGGCACCGCCGAGTACGGCGGCGGCTTGCGCTACGACGCCGGCGGGTGGAAGCTGGTCGGCGGCTTCGCGCAGACCGATCCCGGCGGCGACGGTAACAACGTGCGGTGGTGGAACGTCGGCGCCGAGGTCAATGTCGGCGTCGGCTCGCTGTCGCTGCAGTACGCGAAGATGCGCGTCGAATCGGGCGCCGCCTACGCGCAGGGCGTGGCCGGCAAGTCCGGCACGATCGGCGCGATGTACAGCTACCCGATGTCCAAGCGCACGAACCTGTACGTGGTCGGCGGCGTGGTCAACAACAACCAGGGCGGACGCTTCGGGCTGGCGATCACGTCGACGATGCTCAACGCGTCGGCGCGCGGCGAGAATCCGCGCACGATCGGCATCGGCATCCGGCACTTCTACTAGCGGGAACGGATTCTCGGCGTCCTTGGTGGGTCCGGACGCCGTCGATCGCGCGTACCGGATCGGCATCGATCGCCGCAAGCGGCCTGCCGAGCCCGTCGAGGCCGCGGCGATGGCCGGGTCGCGTCCCGGCCGTCGTCATCGACGATCACCAGGTCGCGTCCAGGCCCAGGTGCCGCAGCGCTTCGTGCCGCAGCTCGGCGAGCCGGGGATGGCTGCGCGGACGCGGATGCGGCAGGTCGACGACGAGTTGCGCGAGCACGCGCGCCGGCCGGTCGCTGAGGATGATCACCCGGTCGGCCAGGAACAGCGCCTCTTCGACGTCGTGCGTGACCAGCAGCGCCGAGAAGCGCTGGCGCTGCCATAGAGACAGCAGTTCGGTCTGCATCGCCAGCCGGGTCAGCGAATCGAGCTTGCCCAGCGGCTCGTCGAGGATCAGCAACCGCGGATCGTTGACCAGCGCACGGGCCAGCGCGGCGCGCTGCGCCATGCCGCCCGAAAGCTGGTGCGGATACGAACCGGCGAACGCGTCGAGGCCGACCAGCCTGAGCACCTCGTCGATCCGGTGTCCGCGCGCCGCCAGCTCGCCGCGCGCCTGCAGGCCGAGCGCGACGTTGTCGCGAACCGTGCGCCAAGGGAACAGCGTCGGGTCCTGGAACACGACGATGCGCGACGGATCGGGCCGCGTGATCGGCTGGTCCTGCTGGGCGATGCGGCCGGCGGTCGCCTTCTCGAGCCCGGCGACCAGGCGCAGCAGCGTCGACTTGCCGCAGCCGCTGGGGCCCAGCAGCGCGACGAACTCGCCGGGCTCGACGCGCAGGTCGACGTCGTCGAGCACCTGCAGCGCGCGGGCGCCGTCGCCGAACCAGTGGCTGACGCCTTCGATGTCGACCCTTACCCCGACCCCGTTCCGCGAAACGACTCGCTCTACCATCTGACCGTCCCCGCCTGCCATGACAACACCCGGTCGCGCACCGCGAACAGCAGCGTGATCAACCCCGAGCACAGCACCGCCATCACCAACAGCGCCGCGTACATATTCGCGTAGGCGGCCCAGCCCTGCGCCCACTGCAGATACCAGCCGAGCCCCGCCTTGACGCCCATCATCTCGGCCGTGACCAGCACCGAGAACGACGCGCCGAGCCCCATGAACAGGCCGACGAACACCTGCGGCATCGCCGCCGGCACCGCGACGCGCAGGACCAGGAACCACGGCGACGCGCCCATCGTCCGCGCCACGTCGTAGTAAGCGCGGTTGACCGAGGCGACGCCGGACCAGGCCAGCACCGCGACCGGGAAGAACGTCGCCAGCGCGATCAGGAAGACCGCCGCCGCGTAGCTGGACGGCGCGAAGAAGAACGCCAGCGGCAGCAGCGCCGAGGCCGGCACCGGCCCCAGGAAGCGCAGCAGCGGATGGATCCAGTAGCTGGCCGCGCGCGACCAGCCGATCCACACGCCAGTCACGAAGCCGACGATCGCGCCGACGACGAAACCGTGCGTCAGCAGCCGGACCGAATGCGCGGTCGACAGGCCGAGCCGCGGCCAGTCCTCGGCGAGCACGTCGATCAGGCTTTGCGGCGGCGCGAAGAACGGCGGCGGCAATAGGCCGAGCTTGGCCGTCGCGACCTCCCAGGCCGCCAGCAGCAGCGGCGCGGCGACCAGCCATTTGCCGGCCGGCGCGATCGTCTCGCGCAGCCGCGGCGCCCGCGCGCCGAGCAGCGTGATCGCCAGCACCAGCGCCGCGGCGGCCAACGCGGCGACGCCGAACTCGGCCGTGAACGTCCATTCGCTGAAGCCGGCCTGCGCGTTCGGCCAGGCCAGCGTCAGCGCGCCGAGCGCCGTCCACGCGGCGGCGGCCAGCAGGCCGGGCTTCCAGATGCCGGCGCGGCGCGAGCCGGCGACGGGGGCCGGCGCCGTGGCCGTAACGGAGGCCGTCGCGGAGGCGGCGACCGCCCGCTTGCGATCCGGGCTTTCGAAAGGCCCGTCATAAGCGCCGTCATAGGCGCCGTCCAGGCTGTTGGGGTAAATGCTCATCGAATCCTCGGCGAGGCGTCCGTCAGGACAATGGATCGTAGGTCACGTGGTTGGCGAGCCTGGCCGGATCGGTGCTCTGCTTGAGCACACCCACCGAGCGGAAGTCGCGCGCGTAGAACTCGACCTCGTCGCGCAGGCTCCTGCCGAGCGGATGATGCTGGTGCGTCAGCGTGCCGAGCAGCGCCCGCAGATCGTCGACGGAGACCTTGGGCGAGTACCGCGCGAACAGCCGCGCCGACTCGTTCGGGTTTTCGGCGACGTAGTCCGAGGCCTGGACGATCGCCCGGACCAGCGCGCCGACGGAGGCCTTGTCCTGACGCACCAGGTCGCCGCGCGCGCCGATGATGCAGCACACCTTGTCGCGGTATTCGCCGGACAGGTTGGTCGCGATCTCGGTGAAGCGGCCGGGGTTGCGTTTCTCGATCAGGTACAGCGCCGGATCGCCGTCGGCGATCGCCTGGATCTCGCCCTTGTCGACCGCGACGTCGAGCAGGTCGGCCGGGTACTGCCGCCAGACGACGTCCTTGTCGGCGTCGATGCCGTGCTTCTTCAGCAGGATCGAGAAGAAGTTCTTGCCCGGGCTGGCGATGTCCGACACGCCGATGACCTTGCCCTTCAGGCTGGACAGCGTGGTGGCGCCCGCGTCCTTGACGCCGACCAGGCGTACGCAGCCGCCGTGCGAGCTGCCGACGATCTTGACGTCGAAGCCCGATTCGAGCGGCTTGAGCCAGCGATGGATCATGCCGACCGCCGCGTCCGCCTTGCCCGAGGCCAGCGATTCGAGCAACTGGTCGGTCGAGCCCGTGTAGTTGATCAGGTCGACCTGCAGGCCGTTCTTCTCGAAGATGCCGCGTTCCTGCGCGACGACGACCGGTGACAGGCAGAACGCGTTGGCATTCCAGGCGAAAGTCAGTTTTCGCGGCTGCGACCAGGCGCGCGTCGACAGCAGGCCGCCGCCGGCGGCGAGGGCGGAAGCGGCGGTGGCGGCGCGCAGCGCGCGCCGCCGGGTCGGCGACAAGGCGTTCATCGTGATCCTCGGAAGGCGGCGGATCGCGACGCCGTCGTCGCCGATCCCATGGGGTAAGTTCGTCGAAGGAGTCTACGAACGGCGTCGCCACATCGGAACCAAGAAAAACGCAGATCGTTATCAGCGCGCCTGTGCTTTAGCGGCAGCCGGAGGCTGGGCGGGCAAAACGGCTATCATTCGTCCATCGATCAAGGGATTTCGATGAAACGACAGGTTCCGCTGCGATCTCCGGAAGAGATCGCGATGGCGCGCGCGGCCGGCCACCTGGCCGCCGATGTGTTGCGCATGATCGGCGAGCACGTGCAGCCGGGCGTGACGACCGACGAGCTCGACCGGCGCTGCCACGACTACATCGTCGGCGAGCTCGGCGCGATCCCGGCCAACATCGGCTACCACGGGTATCCGAAGACGATCTGCGCGTCGGTCAACCACGTCGTGTGTCACGGCATTCCGTCGGCCAAGGCGCTGAAGGCCGGCGACATCGTCAACATCGACGTCGCGCTGATCAAGGACGGCTGGTTCGGCGACACCAGCCGCATGTACTACGTCGGCGAGCCCGGCACGCTGGCGCGCCGCCTCGTCGACGCCACTTATGAAGCGATGCGCGCCGGCATCCAGCAGGTGCGCCCGGGCGCCACGCTGGGCGACGTCGGCCATGCGATCCAGACGATCGCGCACCGCGAGGGCTTCAGCGTGGTGCGCGAGTACTGCGGCCACGGCATCGGCCGCATCTATCACGACGAGCCGCAGGTGCTGCACTACGGCCAGCGCGGCGCCGGGCTCAAGCTCGAGAAAGGCATGATCTTCACGATCGAGCCGATGCTCAACGCCGGCAAGCGCGAGACCCGCCAACTCGCCGACGGCTGGACCGTGGTCACCAAGGACCACTCGCTGTCGGCGCAGTGGGAGCACATGGTCGCGGTCACGGCCGACGGTTTCGAGGTGCTGACCCCCTGGCCCGAGGGGACCGGCCGCTACGCGGCGATCGGCTGAGCGCCGCGCATGGCCGCTCGACGCCGCGGTCCATCGCCAATCAGGAGACGACGATGACCTGGTCCGCCCGGCAGTACAGCCGATTCGAACGCGAACGCACGCGACCGGTCCATGACCTTGTCGGCGCGCTGACGATCGCCGAGGTGCGCAGCGCCGTCGACCTGGGCTGCGGGCCCGGCAACTCGACCGAGGTGCTCGCGCAGCGCTTTCCCGGCGCGGCGATCGTGGGCCTGGACAGCGCGCCGGACATGATCGACGCGGCGCGCCGGCGCGCGCGCGGCCTGCGTTTCGACCTGGCCGACATCGCCGCCTGGCAGCCGGACGAGCCGGTCGACGTGATCCTGGCCAACGCGTCGCTGCAATGGCTGCCCGATCACGCGACGCTGTACCCACGGCTGGCGCGGGCGCTGCGGCCCGGCGGCCAGCTCGCGATCCAGACGCCGGACAACCTGGACGAGCCCGCGCACCGGCTGGCGCGCGAGATCGCGGCCGACGGACCCTGGGCCGCGAAGATCGGCAAGATCGCGCATCGGCCGCGGCACGCGCCGCCGTTCTACTACGCGCTGCTGGCCTCGGTCTGCGCGGACGTCGACGTCTGGCGCACCACGTACTTCCATCCGTTGGCCGATCACGCGGCGATCGTCGAGTGGTTCAAGGGCACGGGGCTGCAGCCGTTCCTCGAGCCGCTGGACGAAGCCGAGCGCGCTGCCTACCTGGCGCGCTACCTGGCGGCGGTGACGGACGCCTATCCGACGCTGCCGGACGGGAAGGTGCTGCTGCCGTTTCCACGGCTGTTCATCGTCGCGACACTAGGAAGCTAGGCGGGTTAGAGCTCGATCAATTCGACGCGAGCCGTCGTCCTCACGCCTCGGGCCAGGCGTCCGTCGCACGTCAGCAGCACGGCGTCGAGCGCCTCGGCCAGCGCGACATAGGCCGCGTCATACGCCGTCACGTTGCGGCGCAGCGCCCAGATACGGTCGAGCAGCGGTTCATGGGCGTGCCGCTGAACATCGAGCGCACGGAAATCCGCCAATGCGTTGGCGGCGGCGGCGTCATCGATATCGCCCGCAGCGGCATAGCGTCTCAGCACCTGCGCCACCTCGACGTCCGTCAGATGGGGGATGTGCAGACCCACCGCCGGATCGGCGATACGCGTGGCGACGCGATGTCCGGCCGCCGAGCCGAGGATCAACTCGACCAGCGCGGACGCGTCGAGAACGATCACCGTCCGTCGCGCTCGACTCGCAGGACGTCGGCCGCACTGCGCGACAACCGACGAACCGGCTGTTCCCGCAAGCGTGCGAGGACCTCGTCCCGAGTCGGCTGCGCGAGGGCCTTACCCAGCTCCCGAAGCACGTAGTCGGACATCGACATCCCTTCGATCGCCGCGCGCGCCTTCAGCCGGCGATGGAAATCCGCCGGCACGTTTCGAATCTGGATCATCGTCGTCGACATGAAAACAGTATGGTTTCATCGGTTTTTCATGTCAAGAGAACACGCATCGACCCGAATGCTCATCACAAGTAGTTCGGAGTGCGCTGGAGAGAGGGGACCGTGCCCCTCGAGATCGTCAGACCGGCGCGAAGAACGGCAGCATCCGGCCCTCGGCCGCCGCCCGCATCCGCACGGTCAGCGGCTGGCCGATGCGTAGCGAGCCGGCATCGGCGTCGACGATGTTGGTCATGATCGTCGGCCCTTCGTCGAGCGTCACGTAGGCGAGGATGTACGGCGGCTGGGCCTTGGCCGGCGCGCTGAACGCGTAGAGCTTGCCGCGCCCGGACGCCTCGATCCAGCTCGTCCTGTCGCTGCCGCACAGCGGGCACAGGCTGCGCGGGTACCAGTGCGCGCGCCGGCAGTCGTCGCAAATCTTGAGCAGGAAGCGGCCCTCGGCGCCGGCCTGCCAGAACTCGCGGGTTTCGGGATAGGCGGCCGCGAACGGATCGGACTCGAACGGGGCCTTGGGTTGCGAAGAGATGTTGTCGCTCATCGTGCTTACTCGCGTTCGAAGATGACGGTGGCGTGGCCGTGGCCGGCGCCGACGACCAGGCCCGGGCCGCAGGCCAGCGCCAGCCGGCAGTCCTCGACCTGGACGGCGGGATGCGCCTCGCCGCGCAACTGGCGAACCGCTTCGATCGCCTTGGTGATGCCGCCGCGGTTGGCCGGGTGGTTGTTGCACAGGCCGCCGCCGTC
>JASGFT010000040.1:0-31572 GCA_047605425.1 Burkholderiaceae bacterium
TAGCGGCCGCATCGACCGCGCGCGCGCCGAAGCCGCGCGCACGCTCGACGCATTGCTGCCCTACCTGCGGCGCGGCGCCGCCGTCGTCGGCCTGGAGCCGTCGTGCCTGCTGACGATGCGCGACGAGTTCCTGGTGCTCGGCGGCGAGCGCGACGGCGCGACGCCCGGCATCGCCGCCGCCGACGCGAGGCTGCTCGCCGACAACGCGCTGCTGTTCGAGGAGTTCCTGGTGCGCGAGAAGGCGGCCGGGCGCCTGGCGCTACCGCTGGCGCCGCTGCACAAGCGCAAGGTGCTGGTCCATGGTCACTGCCACCAGAAGGCGTTCGAGGCGTTCACGCCGGTGCAGACCGTGCTGAGGTGGATTCCCGAGGTCGATCTGCGGGTCGTCGAATCGAGTTGCTGCGGCATGGCCGGCGCTTTCGGCTTCGAGCGCAAGCATTTCGACGTATCGACGAAGATGGCCGAGGCGGCGCTGCTGCCGGCCGTCCGCGAGGCCGGTGACGAGGCGCTGATCGTCGCCGACGGCACGAGCTGCCGGCACCAGATCCTGGACGGCGCGCAGCGACACGCGCTGCACGTCGCGCAGGTGCTGGCCGAATCCGTCTATCGGGCGTCGACGGAAGCCGGGCGGTAACGGCGAGGTGTTCTTCGTCATCCGCCGTGGCAAGCCCGTCGCTCGGCTGGTCGCCGCTGGCGAGGTGGTCAGCGCGGATCGCCGGGCGTGCCGTCGGCCGCGCGCTGGTCCGATGCGTCCCGGTCGTGCGCACCCCGGTCCGTCAGGATCCGCTCGGTCGCGACTCGCTCGAACCCGTGCGCCGGGTCCAGGTAGTCCCAGCGCTCGATGATCGCCTGGCGACCGCTGCCATCGGCGCGCACGACGTTGAACGAGTTGCCCGCATCCGGCCGGACGCGCGCCGACACCGCCGTTCCGGCGATCAGGCACCAGGTTCGCCGCGCGAGCCCCGGATCCCGTTCGTGCAGCGGCAGCAGACCGGGCAGATGGATATGGCCGCCGATGATCAGGTCGGCCCCGCCCGCGCTCCAGGCGCGGATCGCGGCTCGATGCCCGCGCAGCACGTTCCTCGCCTCCCGGGGCTGCGGCACGGCGACCGGCTGGTGGACCACGACGATCCGGAGCTGCCGCGGCGCGGACTGGCGCAACAGCCCGTTCACGCGTCGGATCTGCGCCGTTGAAACCTGACCATGCCGGTGCCGCCAGCGCCGGGTCGTCTTCACGCCGATCACCAGCCAATCGGCCGACCGGTAGACGGGCTCGAGCTCGTCGCCGAAGGCCGCGCGATGGCGTGCATAGGGGCGATGAAAGCGCGCCGGCAGATCGAACAGCGGGATGTCGTGGTTGCCGGGAATGACGAGACGCGGCGCCGGGCCGAGCCGGTCGACGAAGCGCGCGGCGGCCGCGAACTGGGCCGCGGTGGCTCGCTGGGTGATGTCGCCGGACAGCACGACCAGCTCCGGCGCGATGGCGCGGACGCAGTCGACCAGCGCCTCGACGACGGGCGGCCGCTCCGTGCCGAAATGCAGGTCGGACAAGTGGACCAGGGCCGTCACGCCGCTTCCACCGCGTCCTCGGGCGCCGGCGCCAGCAGCCACAGCGGCCGCGGCGACACCCGGAACTCGAGCGGCGCGCGCAGCCAGCGGATCTCGCCGTCGGTCGCGACCTTCATCCGGACACGGCCGAGCGGCGCGGCGGGCCGCACGACCATGCGCTCGAACGGGAAATGGATCACGTCGTCGTCCTCGCCCAGTCGGCCGATCGCCCCGCGCAGGATCAAGCCGAGCATCGCCAGCGTCCCGACCGGCCGCAGCATGATCGCGACCAGTTGCCCGCGGTCCAGCGCCGGCGCGCCGAGCACGCCGATCCGATCGAGCTGGAGCCGATTGTTGCCGACGAACAGCGTCGACGTCCGCACTGCCGCCGACCGCCGTTCGCCGTCGATCCGCAGCCGCAGCGGCCGGTGAGCGGACAGCAGCGTACGCAGCCCCGCCCACAGCGCCACCAGGCGGTTGCGGCCATAGCGCCGCTTCCAGGCCTCGCGATCCTCGAGCAGTTGCGGGTAGAGCCCGATGCTGGCGTTGACGAGGAAGACGCGCTCGTTGAGCAGGCCCGCCTGCGCCGGCCGCAGCCGTGCCCGCAGCAGCGCCCGGACCGCATCCGCCGGGTCCGACGGAATGCCCCAGACCCGGCTGAAGTAGTTGAACGTGCCCTGGGGCAGCACGCCGAAGGGCAAGGCTTCGGCGATCGCCCGCGCGGCGACCGTGTTGATCGTGCCGTCACCGCCCGCGGCGACGACCGCGCCGGCCCCTGCCTTGGCACGCCGTACCGCCTCGGCGGCCACCGCGTCGACTCGCCCGCCGGGTTCGATCAGCAGCAACTCGTGAGCCCGGCCGGCCGCGCCGAGAACCTCGGTGATGACGGCCCGGCGCCGCGCCGCATCGTCCTGGCCCGAGCCGGCGTTCAACACGATGAAGAATGGCGCGTCGGACGCCAGGGGCGGCGGCGTTTCGTGCATGCCGGCGAGCGTAGCAGACCAGCGGATAACGCGCCGCCCGGACCGGCGCTCACTGCATCAGCGTGACCCTGGGCCAGGTGACCGCCGGGTTCGGGGAATGGGCAGGGCTGTTTCGTCTGTCGGAGCTGATCGACGATCGGGCACCGCGCCGCGGCAGTTGCCGATCGCCACCCGCGATGCTGCCCTTGCTGAAGCGGCGCGCGGGGCGGGGGCCGGAACTTTCGCGCCCTGACCTACTTCTTCACCAGCGGGCAGGTGCTCTTGGCCAGCGGCATGTAGGCTTCCTCGGCCGGGATCGTGGTCTTCAGCTTGAAGTAGTCCCACGGGTACTTGGACTCCGAAGGCTTCTTGACCTCGAACAGGTACATCTCGCGCATCATCCGGCCGTCCTCGCGGATCTTGCCATTCTTGACGAACACGTCGTTGATCGGGTTGGCCTTCATCCAGGCCATCACCGGCCCGGTCTCGTCGGTGCCGGTGGCCTGCACCGCCTTCAGGTAGTGCATCGTCGACGAATACGAGCCCGCCTGCAGCATGTTGGGCATCTTCTTCATCTTGTCGTAGAAGCGCTTCGACCACTTGCGGGTCTCGTCGTTCATGTCCCAGTAGAAGCCCTCGGTCAACTGCATGCCCTGAGTGACCTCCAGGCCCAGCGAATGGACGTCGTTGACGAACACCAGCAGGCCGGCCAGCTTCTGGGTCTTGGTGAGGCCGAACTCGTTGGCCGCCTTGATCGCGTTGATCGTGTCGCCGCCGGCCGTGGCCAGGCCGATCACCTTGGCCTTCGATGCCTGCGCCTGCAGCATGAACGACGAGAAATCCGCGTTGTTCAACGGGAAGCGCACGCTGCCCACCACCTTGCCGCCCTCGGCCTTGATCACCTCGCTGGTGTCCTTTTCCAGCGAATGGCCGAACGCGTAGTCGGCGGTGATGAAGAACCAGCTATCGCCGCCGGTGCGCGCCACGCCGCGGCCGATCACCGAGGCCAGCGCGTAGGTGTCCCAGGTCCAGTGCACGCTGACCGGCGAGCAGTTCTCGTTGGTCAGGCGGCTGGTGCCGGGGCCGCTCATCAGGATGATCTTGTTCTTCTGCTTGGCCACCTCGGCCGCGGCCAGCGCGGTGGCGGACGCGGCGACATCGCCGATCATGTCGACCTTGTCCGCATCGAACCACTCGCGCGCCTTGGCGGCCGTCAAGTCGGGCTTGTTCTGGTGGTCGACGACGACCACCTCGATCGGCGCGCCATTGACCTTGCCGCCGAAGTCCTCGATGGCCATCTGCACGGCGGTCACCGTGCCCTTGCCGGCGACGTCCTCGTAGAGGCTGCTCATGTCCAGCAGCAGCCCCATCCGCACGACGCCGTCGGAGATCTTGGCGTTGCCCTGCGCGACCGCCTGGGACGCCGGAAAGGCCGCCGCGAGCGCCATGGCTACCGCGGCGCACGAGGATTTGAGGGATCTGGGGAAGGCGGACATAGCTTGGATGGGTGATCTAAGGGAGAACGGATGTCGGATGCTATCGACAGCCGGAATCCCGCACAACCCGGGTTCTCCCTGCGATGAGGGCCGCCCGGATCGCCGGCGCGAACGCGGGCCGCGCGCGCCGATCGCCGCGTCTCGGGTAAGCTGCCCGGGTGTTCCGATTCTTCGAAAGCCTGATCCAGGGCAGCCGCACGCCCGATGCCACGATCGCGTCGAGCGAGGGTCCTCCGAAACGACTGCTGGCGTTCTACTGGCACTTCGTGCGCCAGACGCGCTGGCTGTACCTGGCGATGTTCGCCACCGGCCTGGGCGTCGCGTTGTCGGACATGCTGGTGCCGCTGTTCATCGGCCGGCTCGTCGGGCTGATGACCGCGGCCGATCCGCACGCGGTGCTCGCCGACAGCCGGACGATGCTGATCGCGATGGCGGTCGCGCTGCTGATCGTGCGGCCCGGCATCCAGATGCTCGACAGCCTGGTGCGCAACAGCGCGGTCGCGCCGGGCGTCACCGCGCTGATCCGTTGGCAGAACCATTGGCACGTCGTGCGCCAGAGCTGGCCGTTCTTTCAGAACGACTTCGCCGGACGGATCGCCAATCGCGTGATGCAGACCGGCGTGTCGCTGCGCGAGAGCGTCGTCGCGTCGATCCGCGCGGTCTGGCACATCTGCGTCTACGGGATCAGCGCGCTGGTCCTGCTGGCGGCGATGGACTGGCGGCTGGCGATGCCGATCGTCGGCTGGATCGCCGGCTACGGGGTGTTCCTGCGCTATTTCGTGCCGCGCATGCGCCGGCTCGGCAAGGCCGCGTCCGAGGCCCGCTCGATGCTGATGGGGCGGGTCGTCGACAGTTACACGAACATCCTCACCGTCAAGCTGTTCGCGCGACCGCAGGACGAGGACCGCCACGTCGCCGAGGCCGTCGACGGCACGCAGCGGGCGGTCGCTAACCACATGCGGCTGATCACGCTGTTCACGTCGACGCTGAGCGCGATGAACGCGTTGCTGATCGTCGGCACCGCGTTGACCGGGCTGGCGCTGTGGGTCAACGGCGCGATCGAGGCGGCGGCGGTGGCCACCGCGATCCCGCTGACCTGGCAGATCTCCAATATGGCCGGCTGGGTGTCGTGGGAGGTGGCCGGCATCTTCGAGAACATCGGCGTCGTGCAGGAGGGCATGGAAACGATCGCGCAGCCGCACGCGCTGGTCGACCGCGCCGGCGCGCAGCCGCTGGCCGTCACGCGCGGCCGGATCGAGTTCGAGCGCGTCGGCTTCGGCTACCAGCCCCAGCGTCCGATCTTCAGCGAGTTGTCGCTGCGGGTCGAGCCGGGCGAGCGCGTCGGCATCGTCGGACGGTCGGGCGCCGGCAAGTCGACGCTGGTCAACCTGCTGCTGCGGTTCCACGACCTGCAGAGCGGCCGCATCCTGATCGACGGCCAGGACGTCAGCGGCGTCACGCAGCAGAGCCTGCGCGCCGCGATCGGCGTGGTCACGCAGGACACGTCGCTGCTGCATCGCTCGATCGCCGAGAACATCCGCTATGGCCGGCCGTCGGCGACCGACGACGAGGTGCGCGCGGCCGCGAGCCAGGCGCACGCCGACGAGTTCATCGAGCATCTGAGCGATTGGCAAGGGCGCCGCGGTTATGACGCGCAGGTCGGCGAGCGCGGCGTCAAGCTGTCGGGCGGCCAGCGCCAGCGGATCGCGCTGGCGCGCGTGCTGCTGAAGAACGCGCCGATCCTGGTGCTCGACGAAGCGACGTCGGCGCTGGACAGCGAGGTCGAGGCGGTGATCCAGGAGCAGTTGCAGACGCTGATGGCCGGCAAGACCGTCATCGCGATCGCCCATCGGCTGTCGACGATCGCCAGCATGGACCGGCTGATCGTGATGGACCAGGGCCGGGTCGTCGAGCAGGGCACGCATGCGCAGCTACTGGCGCTGGACGGCCACTACGCGAGATTGTGGAACCGGCAATCGGGCGGTTTTCTCGATCATTGATCGCCGGTTGCGTAGCCTATCGGGCAGGCCGGCCGCCACGCAGGGGCGCCGGATCGGCGCAAAGACCCCGCGTGCCCGGCCGCCATGCGATCGAATGCCCGGGAGGAAGGATTCATGATTTTCCGGAGAGGGTACGGAATCCTTGTCGCCGTCATGGCGCTGCTGGGCTTGCTCGGCGCGTTGGGCGTGATGTTCGCTCTGCAAGGGTGATCGCGAAACCGGCGGCGCGACCATTCGCGATGAGGGCCAGACCAAGGAGGATCGAGGAGATACGATGACGGATCCGGTTCATCTGTATGGCCTGTCGCGCAGCGTCTATACGCGCATCGCCCGCCTCGCGCTGGAGGAAAAGGCGGTTTCGTACAAGTTGGTGAAGACCGAGATATTCGGCGCGCAAGGCCCGCCGCCCGAACATTGGCAACGTCATCCGTTCGGTCGCATCCCGGCGCTTTCCCACGGCGCGCTGTCCTTGTACGAGACCTCGGCGATATGCCGGTATGTCGACGAGGCTTTTCCGGGGCCTTCGCTGCAACCGACGTCACCGACCGGGCGGGCGCGGGTGACGCAGCTCGTCAGCGTTCTCGATTCCTATGTGTATCGGCCGCTGGTATGGGGAGTCTTCTTCCAGCGAGTCGTGCGGCCGCAAATGGGCGAGGCGCCGGATCAGCAAGTGATCGATTCGACCTTGCCGCAGGTCGATCGAGCGCTGCAGGCGATCCGCGCATTGCGGCAGGATGCGCGGTATCTGGTCGGCGAGTCGCTGACGCTCGCGGACCTGCACGCGTTTCCGATGCTCAAATGCCTGACGTTGATGCCCGAGGGACAGGTGATCCTGGCGCGGAATTCGTCGATCGAGCAGTGGCTGGTGCTGATGGCCGATCGAGCGAGCGTCCGTCGCACCAGATGGCTGAACGAGTGATTCGCGCGACGTCCGCAAGCCAATGCCTGCCTTTTCGGCTATCTTGTTGCGGTGATCGTTGGTGGTGCGCAGTGCCTGTTGCCGTTTCGTGCAAGGTTTTCGCGGAGATCCGGTGTTCACTCCCGAGTTCGTCATCGAAGAGAAGGGCGAGTTCCTGCTGGTGGCCAATCACGCGCTGGGCACCGCCGAGCAGGTGGCGCTGAGCGTCGCCTACAACCGCGCTCGCGTCGAGTTCGGCCGATCGCACATCCCCGCCAGCATCGCCCAATGCCGCGTGATCTACGACATCCGGGGCCAGGACGTTCCGCCGTCGACGCGCGACGCGATCGTTCGCCGGCTGAGTGACGTGGCCGACGTGGAGTTCAGGGACTGATGGGCCTGCAGCTCATCGTGCGCTGCCAGGACGAACGGCAGCTATCGGCGTCGCTCGGCGACATCGCCGCGTCCTGCGAGTGTTTCGCCGTCGATCGCGAGCTTCTCGGCCTGTCCATTCCGACCAAGGTCATCGATGCGATCGGCGAGGAACGGATCCGGGACAGCCTGTCGACTTATGAAGTCTACGAGCTCTGGTCCGGAAACTGGCGCTCGCCGGCGTCCGAACCCAAGGCGAGAACGGGCTGGAAGTTCTGGTAGCGTGCGCGAGAGTTCGCCGGCCCGACGCGTGACGGCCGACAGGCAGCGTTGATACCCTGCCTCCGGTGGGCTCAGCGCTCCAACGCCAGCAGATCTTCGATCGTCTGCCGCTGCCGGATCACCCGGGCGCGGCCGCCGTCCACCAGCAGCTCGGGCACCAGCGGGCGCGAGTTGTAGTTGCTGGACATCGACGCGCCGTAGGCCCCGGCGTCGTGGAACGCCAGCAGGTCGCCCACGCGCGGCTCGGGCAGCTCGCGCGCCAGCACCACGCCGCCCTCGGCCTGCGTGAAGACGTCGCCCGATTCGCACAGCGGTCCGGCCACGGTCGTCGCGCGCAGCGGGCGATCGGCCGCGCTGCCGTCGGCCGGGATCAGGCTGATCTCGTGGTACGCGCCGTACATGGCCGGGCGCGCCAGCTCGTTGAAGCCGGCATCGACCAGCGCGAAGAAGCGGCTGCCCATCGTCTTGGTGGCGCGCACCTCGGCCAGCAGCACGCCCGATTCGGCCACCAGGAAGCGGCCGGGCTCCAGCTCCAGGTGGATCGCGTGGCCGCGCGCGTCGGCGATGCGCCGGCGCGCCGCGTCCCACAGCGCGTGGTAGTGCGCGGTGTCGATGCGCGGTTCACTGGGGCGATAAGGGACGGACAGGCCGCCGCCGGCCGAGATCGCCTCGATCGGCTGGTCCACCCGCGCGGCCAGCGCCACCATCGCATCGCAGACCTGGCTCAGGTGGCCATAGTCCACGCCCGAGCCGATGTGCATGTGCAGCCCGACCAGCCGCAGCCCGTGCCGGCGCACCGCGGCCAGCGCCGCCGGCAGGTCGGCATGCCAGATGCCGTGCTTGCTGTGCTCGCCGCCAGTGTTGGTCTTGTTGCTGTGGCCGTGGCCGAAGCCGGGGTTGATGCGCAGCCAGACGCGGTGGCCCGGGCTCCTGCCGGCCGTGGCCGAGCCCAACTGGTGCAGCATGTCCACCGAACCGCAGTTCACCGGAATGTCGTGCGCCGTCACCAGCGCCAGCACCTCGGTCGTCAGCACGTCGGCGGTGAAGACGATGCCCGGCGTTACCGGATCCTTCGCGTCATAACCGGCGGCCAGCGCGCGCAGGATCTCGCCGGCCGACACCGCATCCACCAGCACGCCCTCGGCGCGCATCAGCCGCAGCACGTGCAGGTTGGCATTGGCCTTTTGCGCATAGCGGATGGCCGGGAAGCGTCGCAGCTCGGCGATGCGCGCGCGGATGGTGTCCGCGTCGTACACCCACAGCGGCGTGCCGTGCTGGCGCGCCAACTGCTGCAGCAACGGGCGGGGGAAGGGGCCGGAGAAATCAGTCATGGCAGTCATGGCTGGCATCATGCCCGCGGCCATGCCATGCCGTCCAATCGATATTTATATCTCGATCATTCATCCTGGATATGGAAGAATTCGGGCCGCCAAGGCCCCGGCTACGGCTACGGCCGCTGTCGGCCGACCACTCGACCACCCGCCGGTTCGACCTTCGCCGTATGGCAGTATCGCTCGATGCCGCTGACGCACCGCCAGGTCGAGGTCTTCCGCGCGTTGATGCTCACCGGCAGCGTCACGCGCGCGGCCGAGCTGCTGCACAGCTCGCAGCCCACGCTCAGCCGCGAGCTGGCGCGGCTGGAGCAGGTGCTGCAGATGCAGTTGTTCGAGCGCGTGCGCGGTCGGCTGCGGCCGACGGTGCGCGCGCTGGCGCTGCAGCAGGAGGTGCAGCAAAGCTACGTGGGGCTCGAGCGCATCGCCGCCACCGCGGCCGCGCTGCGCGACTTCGCGCAGGGGCGGCTGGTGGTGGCCTGCCAGCCGGCGCTCGCCCATGCGCTGCTGCCCGGGGCGCTGCGCCGCTTCATGGCCGGGCAGGCCGGCGCCGGCGTGGCCGTCACGCCGCTGGAATCTCCGTTGCTGGAAACCTGGCTGGCCGACCAGCGCGCCGACCTGGGCCTGACCGAGCAGCGCCAGGCTCCTGCCGGCACCCGGCTGGCCACGCTGCTGGAGGCCGACGAGGTGGCGGTGCTGCCGGCCGGCCATGCGCTGCTGGCTCGGCGCCGCGACACTTCGCCGGCCAGCGCTTCGTCAGCCTGGCCGCGGGCGATCCCTACCGCGAGCAGATCGACCGCGCCTTCGCCCAGGCCGGCGTGGCGCGCGAGCTGGCGCTGGAAGCCGGCAGCGCCGTGGCCGTGTGCGCGCTGGTGCGCGAGGGCCTGGGCGTGGCCATCGTCAACCCGCTGACGGCGCTGGCGATGGCCGGACCGGAGCTGCGTCTGCGCCCGCTTGCCGCGCCGCTGCGCGTGCCGTTCCACGTCGGCCTGGTCACGCCCGAGCTGCGATCGCCGCATCCGCTGCGCGAGGCGCTGGAACTGGCGTTGCGCGAGGCGGCCGACGGCTTGCGCACGCGCCTGGCCGCGGCCGATCCATCGTGAGCATCCCAGGTCCGTGCCCGCGCCCGGCGTTCGCGAAGAAACGAGCCGTCTTCAGTTCTGTTTCCCGAAAGGCGCTTGTCCTGATCCCCGTCTACAAGCTCGCGTTGGGCCCGATCCTGCTTGTTCCAGGCTCCCGTCTTCGCGGGCCCGCGCTTCGCCTGCCGGAGGAGGCGCAGGGCGCGCGCTCGGGCCCGTTGGCTGTCTGGTGCGGGCGCGCGCTCAAGCCGTCGGCGCGTACGACGCGATCTCGATCAGGCTGCCGTCCGGATCGCGGCAGTAGACCGACTGCAGCGTGCCGCGCGCGCCCTGCTTGGCGACCGGGCCTTCCTCGATCGCGACGTCGAGCTGCCGCAGGTGCGCGACGACCTGCTCGGGCGTCGAGTCGGTCAGGAAGCAGACGTCGTCGCTGCCGGCCGCTTCGTGGTCGGCGGTGAACCAGTCGACCTTGTCGGCCGCGACCGGCCGCAGGTTGATCTTCTGGTGGCCGAACGACATCGACGTGCGCCGCGTCTTGCCCTGGCCCGGGTCGAAGTCCTGGCGCGTCATGCCGAGCACGCGCGCGTACCACGCGGCCGCCTGCTCGACGTCGGTGACGTTGATGACGATGTGATCGATGGACTGGATCAGAAGTGGCATGCGGCGCTCCGTGAGTTGTCTGCCGGCATTCTGGCACGGGCCGCCGCGAGTCCGGTCACGGCCAGCCGGCCCCCGGCACGTCGACCGTCGCCGACCACAACTGCGCTTCGCGTACCGGCGCGCGCCTGCGCGCGCTGGAATCGGGCGCGACGCACAGGAACAGCGTGCGGCCGTCGTCCCCGCCGAGCGTGCACGCGAACACGCCCATCGGGTCGGTGGCGATCGACGAGACGATCCTGCCGCCGGGCGCGACGCGGATCACGCGCTTGCCGGCGGCGTCGGCGGTCCACACGCAGCCTTCGGCGTCGAGCGTCGAGCCGTCGGGCGCGACGGCGCGTTGTCCCAGCGACGACGGCGCGGCGCCCAGCGGCGGCAGCTCGCCGAACACGGCCCAGTCGCGGCGAGGGCCGAGACGGCCGTCGGCGCCGATGTCGAAGGCCGAGATCCGGTTGCCGAACGACTCGGCGACGATCAGCGTGCGGCCGTCCGGCGTGACCATCGAGCCGTTCGGAAAGTACAGCCCGTCGGCGGCCACGTCGGCGCTGCCGTCGGGCTGCACGCAGGCGAGGGCGGCCGTCGCGATCGGCGCGTCGGTCATCAGCTCGAAGCCGAAGTTGCCGACCCAGGCGCGGCCCTGGCCGTCGACGACCATGTCGTTGCACGGGCCGGTGGCGATTCCGCTCAGGTCCGCGTGCTGCGCCAGGCTGCCGTCGGCTTCGCGCCGCAGCACGCGCCGGTCCTTCATCGACACGACCAGCAGGCGGCCGTCGGGCAGCCAGCCCAGGCCCGACGGCTGCTGCGGCACCTCGCATTCGGCCGTCGTGCGGCCGTCGGCGTCGATCGACAGCACGCGGTGCGTGTAGAAATCCGAGCACCACAGGCGGCCGTCGTGCCAGCGCGGTCCTTCGAGAAAACTGAAACCTGTGGCGACGGTTCGAAGCGGGGCGTGGGACATGGCGGGCTCTCGACGGAAGCGGCGGGCCCATCATATACGTCGCGCCGGCTGCCGCCATTGCCCGATGTGCGATCCTGCGCGACATCCGGGGCCGCTAAGATTGCCCCGGGCAGGTACTCATAACGATAACCAAGATCAGGAGACACCCGACATGGCCTTGCCGCAGATCCCCCTGAACGGCACGATCCGCTACAGCACGCTCGCCTTGTGCGTGGCGGGGCTGGTGCTGAGTCTGTTCGCGATGATCGTCTTCGGGCCCGGCCTGCCGTGGGTCCTGCTGTTCGGCGCGCTGGTGGCGCTGGGCATGTACGACCTGCGGCAGACACGCCACGCCATTCTTCGCAACTATCCGATCCTCGGACACCTGCGCTTCGCGCAGGAGTTCATCCGGCCCGAGATTCGCCAGTATTTCATCGAGGGCGACACGGAGGCGCAGCCGTTCTCGCGCGCCCAGCGCTCGGTCGTGTACCAGCGCGCCAAGGGCATGCCCGACAACCGCCCGTTCGGTACGCAGCTCGACGTCGGCGCGCACGGCTACGAGTGGATCAACCATTCGATGCACCCGACCCGCATCGAGTCGCACGACTTTCGCGTGTGGATCGGCGGACGGTCCGATGCGCCGAACCCCGGCGTGTCGCCGTGCACGCAGCCGTACAGCGCCAGCGTGTTCAACATCTCGGCGATGAGCTTCGGTGCGCTGTCGTCCAACGCCATCCTGGCCTTGAACCAGGGCGCGAAGATGGGCAGCTTCGCGCACGATACCGGCGAAGGCTCGATCAGCCGGTATCACCGCGTGCACGGGGGCGACCTGATCTGGGAGATCGGCTCGGGCTATTTCGGTTGCCGCAACGCCGATGGCACGTTCAGCCCCGAGCGCTTCGCCGAGCAGGCGCGCGATCCGCAGGTGAAGATGATCGAGATCAAGCTGAGCCAGGGCGCCAAGCCGGGCCATGGCGGCGTGCTGCCGGGCGCCAAGGTCACTCCCGAGATCGCCGCCGCGCGCGGCGTGCCGGTGGGCGTCGAATGCATTTCGCCATCGGCGCACAGCGCGTTCTCCACGCCGGTCGAGCTGCTTCGATTCGTCGCGCGATTGCGCGAGCTGTCGGGCGGCAAGCCGACCGGCTTCAAGCTGTGCATCGGCCATCCGTGGGAATGGTTCGGGATCGTCAAGGCGATGCTCGAAACGGACATCACGCCCGACTTCATCGTCATCGACGGTGCCGAGGGCGGCACCGGCGCGGCGCCCGTGGAGTTCTCCGATCACGTCGGCACGCCGCTGCAGGAGGGCCTGCGCCTGGCGCACAACACGCTGCGCGGCGTGAACCTGCGCGATCGCATCAAGCTCGGCTGTGCGGGCAAGGTCATCACCTCGTTCGACATCGTCCGCATGCTGGCGCTGGGCGCCGACTGGTGCAACGCGGCGCGCGGCTTCATGATGGCGATCGGCTGCCTGCAGGCGCAGACCTGCCACACCGGCCACTGCCCGACCGGCGTGACCACGCAGGATCCGATCCGCCAGCGCGCGCTGGTGGTGGCCGACAAGGCGCCCCGCGTCGCGCAGTTCCACGCCAACACGCTGCATGCGCTCAAGGAGCTGCTGCAGGCCGCCGGCCTGACGCACCCGGACCAGGTGACTTCGCACCACATCGTGCGCCGCATCGACGACACCGAGGTCAGGCAGTTGTCGGTGCTGCTGCCGTCGACGCCGCGCGGCGCGCTGCTGCGCGACGTCTCGTCGCTGCCGACCGTGTTCCGCTTGTTCTGGCCGCTGGCCAGCGCGCACAGCTTCGCGCCGCAGGTGCCCGAGCCCGGCGAGCAGGACGCGGTGCGCGACGTGGCGCAGCAGTTGCTCGACACGTCGCGGCCCGAACCCGAGCCGATCGACACGGTGACGCCGGCGCAGGCGCCCCGCCCCGAGGAACTGCCCGCGTCGGCCACGCAGGTGCCGGCGAGCTGGCGCGCGTCCGACCCCGAGCCACGCGCCGATCAATAGACGCCGCGCCGATCAGTAGATGTCGCGCCGGTAGCGGCCCGCATCGCGCAGCGCTTCGACGCGCTCCGGCCCGAGCGATTCGCGCAGCGCCTGGTCGACGCCGCTGGCCATGCCGATCGCGCTGCCGCAGACGTAGATCGCGGCGCCGGCATCGATCGCGTCGCGCAGGCGCCGATGCTGCACGGCCAGCCGGTGCTGCACGTACTCGCGTCCCGACGGGCCGCGCGAGAACACGCGATCGGCGCGCGCCAGCGTGCCGTCGGCTAGCCAGCCTTCGATCAGCGCGTGCGCCGGGCGGTCGTGCGCCGGATCGCGCTCGCCGAAGATCAGCCAGTGGCCGCGGCTGCCTTCGCGCCGTGCCTGGCGCAGCAGCGCCAGCAGGCCGGCGATGCCGCTGCCGTTGCCGATCAGGATCAGCGCGCGCCGCTCGTTGCCGTCCAGGCGGAAATTGCGGTTCGCGCGAAGCGCGACGTCGACGAGGGTGCAGGCCTGAGTCGTGCTGGCCGTCGTTGCCTGCGCCGCGGCCGCCGCCTCCGCCGGCGCTTCCAGCGGCGGTTTCACCAGCGTTTCCACTGGCGTTTCCGCCAAAGCTTCGGCGCCTGATACCGCGCAGCCTTCGGTCAGCAGGCCCGAGCACCGGCCCAGCGTGCCGTCCGGATGGCGCTCCTGGCGCACGATCAGCTCGAGGCCGCCGTCGTCGGGCAGGCTGGCGATCGAGTACTCGCGCGGATGCGCCGGATCGTCGGGGTGGCGCAGCAGCGCCAGGTCGCCCGCCCGCCAGTCGGGCAGCGGGCGATCGCCGTCGGGGTTCAGCACCACGCGGTACAGCGGATGTTCGGGTTCGGCCGGATTCAGGCGTTCGCGCGCGGTGACGCGCCATGGCTCGAACGCGGGACGCGCCAGCGCCGACGCGAGGTCCGGCACGGCTTCTCCGCCGGCGTCGGCGTCGGCGTCGATGCCAGTGCCGATGCCGCGCCCGTCGCGATCGGCGCTCGCCGGCCTCAGCGCCGTCAGCGCGTCCTGCCAGCGCTGCAGCGCGGACGCGTCCTGGTTGTCGACCTCGATCGTGTCGAACAACGCGCGGCCGCCGCGTTCGCCGAGCCAACTCGCCAACTGGTGGCCGAAGCCGCAGAAGTTCGCGTACTGCCGGTCGCCCAGCGCCAGCACCGCGTACGACAGCGCGTCGAGCCGCGACGCGCTGCCGAGCAGGCGGCCGATGAAGCCGCTGGCGTTGTCGGGCGGGTCGCCTTCGCCGTAGGTGCTGACGATGAACAGCGCGGTGCCGCCGGCCCGCAGCCGTTCGATCGTCAGCTCGGCCGCGGGCACGAGCTGGACCGGCGCGCCCGACGCGCGCAGCATGCGGGCGCTGTGCCAGGCGAGCGTTTCGGCGGTGCCGGTCTGGCTCGCATAGCTGACCAGCACCGCGGCGGCATCGGTCCCGCGGCCATCGTCGGCGTCGCTGGCGTTCGCGTTGGTGTCGTCGCTGTCGCTGTCGCTGTCCTTGGCGCTGGCACTGGCACTGGCACTGGCACTGGCACTGGCGCCGGGCGCGCCGGCCGCCTCGGCCGACAGCGCCGCGCGCTGCTCGCGATCGCGGCGCTGTCGGCGCCGTTCGCGCGCGATGGTGGCCGCGCAAAGCGCGAGCCAGGCGAGCGTGGCCGCGGCCGCGGCGGCGAGCCGTGCCGGCCCGGCCTCGATCAGGCTGTCGACGATCATCGGCGCGGGCCGATCGCGTGCATCATCGGGATCGCGTGCATCAGGATCGCGCGCCTCGATCGGGCGAATCCAGCGCGATGAACGCCGGCGTCGGCTTGACGCGGATCACCTCGCGGCGCGGATGCCGCGGATCGATCGGATCGCGCAGCAGGAACAGCGCCGCCAGGTCATGGCGGATCGCGTGCGCGAAGCCTTCGTCGGCGCCCATCACGGTCAGGGCCGTGGCCAGCGCGTCCGCATGCAGGCAGTCGGCGTGCACGACGGTGACCGAGGCCAGGCCGCCGGCGACCGGGCGTCCGTCGCGCGGATCGATCGTGTGCGCGTAGCGCTGGCCGGCGTGGTCGAAAAAGCGCAGGTAGTCGCCGGAGGTGGCGACCGCCTGGTCGCGCAGCGCGATCGCGATGCCGGTCGGCGGCGCGTCGGCGCCGACGCCTTGCACGGCGACGCGCCACGGCCGTCCGCCGGGACCGCGGCCCGACGCGCGCAGCTCGCCGCCGATCTCGACCAGGTGGTCGCGCAGGCCGAAGCGCGCGAGCCGCTCGCCGAGCAGATCGACCGCATGGCCCTTGGCGATGCCCGACAGGTCGAGCCGCGCGTCGCCGGGCTGGACCAGCGTGCGCGTGTCGCGGTCGAAGCGCAGCCGCCGCCAGCCGATGGCCGGCCGCGCGGCGTCGATCGCCTCGGCGGCCGGCGGGCGATCGACCCACTCGCCGGCGCCGAATCCCCACAGGTCGACCAGCGCGCCCAGCGACGGATCGAAGGCGCCGTCGGTGTCGCGCGCGATCGCGATCGCCGCGTCGACGACGGCGGCGAACTCGGCCGGCAGCACGTGCGCGCTGTCCGGCGCCGCGCGGTTGAAGCGGCTGAGCAGCGAATCGGGCAGCCAGTGGCTGACCTGCGCGACGTAATCGTCGAGCGTTCGCTGCAGCGCGGTCGCCAGCCCGGGCACCGCCGGCGCGTCGCCGGGCAGGCTGACCGACCAGGTCGTGCCCATCGTTTCGCCGTGCAGCGTCGACAGCCGCGACGCCTGCCGGTAGGCGATCCGCGCCGGCTCGGTTCCGTTGGGCGCGAACGACACGCGACCGGACGGCGGCCGAAGCGTCACTTGGGCATCACTTCCAGCGTGGCGGCGTAGCTGAGCCGCCGCTGGCGCGCCTGCTTGACCGTGGTCTTGTCGTCGCTGGTATCGGTGTCGAGCCAGTACATGCCCGGGCCCGGCCATTTGACGACGAACTTGCCGTTGGCATCGGTCTTGTACTTGGCTTCGTCCAGCTTGTCGCGATAGCGGACGTTGCCGGGCGTCACGGTCACGTCGAGGTCGTCGGCCGGCTTGCCGTCGACCAGCAACTGGAACGTCGCGGCTTCGTCGGCGACCAGATCGTTCGGGTGCGTGACCGGCACCAGCTCGAGGCCGCGCCCGGTCGGCTTGAGCACGGTATCGGTCGGCTTGCGCACCGTCACGAAGGTTTCGAGCCGGCTTTCGGTCTCGTTGACCTGCAGGTCCTGCGCGTCCGCCGGGACCTCGGCCGCGAAGCGCTCGGCCGTGCCGCGCCAGCGCTTGGGCGCGCCGTTCTCCTTCCACGACGCGAACACGCCGCCGCGGGCGATCGCGATCTTGTAGGTGCCGTCCTTGTCGAGGTTGGCGTCGAAGGTCGTGCGCAGCTTGCCGCGCGAGACGCTCTCGGGCTTGGACGTCTCGCCGCCCGGCGCATGGATCAACAGCTCGTCGACGCCCAGCGGTGCGTGGTTGAAGTAGAACAGGTCGTTGGACACCGCCGCATCGACCGTGATCCATTGCGGCGCCGACAGGATCGTCGACGAAGGCAGCAGCCAGGCGTTGTGCGCGTGCGCGCCCGGGCTGGCCATCAGGCCGCCGACCGACAGCGCCAGGCCGGCCAGCAACCGGCGCGTGCCGCCCGCGCGCGGCGATGGGCGCGAGGCTGCGCGGGCGTCGATGCCTGCGCGCGCGGCGAGCGCGGGGCGGATGGACGGCTGGGGCGAAGCGAAGAGTCTGGACATCGTGTCTCCGTGCGTGAGGGAAGTCGATTGGATCAGGGCAATCGAACGGAAAGGTCGATCGATCGAAGCCCGGCGAAGCGCCGGGCGGAAAGAGGAAGAGGGCGCGGCGCTCAGGGTGTCGTCTGCAGCGTCAACTCGCCCAGCTCGACCTCGCCCCGGGCGTTGGCCGACTGCGCCTGCTGCGGCGGCCAGTCGAACGGCAGGTAGACGACCTCGCGTCCGCCGACCTCGCGCGCCGATTCGACGGCGAGCCGGTACTGGCCGGGCGCCAGGTCCTTCAACGGCGAGCTGGCGCCGTCGAACTTCAGCGCGTGCCTGCCCGGCGCGCGGGTCGCGCTGGTCAGGCCGTCGATCGGCAGGTCCAGGCCGCGTCCGCTGCGCCGCCACCACTGGCGAAGATCCTTCAGCCACTTCGTGCCTTCGTTGTTGCGCAGCTTGCCGTCGTACCAGACGGCCAGGTTGCCGGCGAACGCATCCTTGCCCTCGATCCAGATGGCGACGTACGGGCGATGGTATTCGGCGACGTTCAGCCGGGGGATCTCGACGCTGAGCGCCAGGTCGGCCGCCTGGGCGGCGGGCGCGGCGAACGCCGATGCGAGCGCCAGGCTCAACACGGAGGGAGACAATCGCGAGCGGGTCATGGGCATGATGGTCAAGGTTGGACGGAACGGTGGACCGAGAGGCGAGCGGGCGACGCGACGGGACGAAGCGCCGGCCGCTTCAATGGACGAACAGCAGCAACAGCAGCAGCGGCAGGACCAGCCCCAGGCTGGCCACCGGCCAGGTGGCCGGCCGGCTGGCGGCGTGCATCTTCAGGATCAGCAGGCCGGTGGCGGCGAAGGCCACGCAGGCGAACGCGAACAGGTCGATGAACAGCCCCCAGGCGTCACCGGCGTGCCGGCCCTTGTGCAGATCGTTGAGCCACGAGATCCAGCCGCGGTCGGTCAGTTCGTACTCGACCTCGCCGTCCGCCGGCTGGATCCGCAGCCAGGCATCGCCGCCCGGCCGCGGCAGCGGCACGTAGACCTCGTCGGCCGACCACTCGGCCGGCTTGCCGGCAACGCTGACGCCGAACTGCGAGCGCACCCAGGCGCTGACCTCGGGCGGCAGCGGCGCATCGGCCCTCGCCGGACGGGCGGCGAACCGGTCTCGCAGCGCGTCGGGCAGCGCGGCCCGCAACGTGGTGACCTTCGGCGACCCTTCGATGCTGGCCGCGTGGTTCAGCGTGAAGCCGGTCACGCTGAACAGCAGCATCGCGACGAGGCTGAACGCGGCGCTGATCCAGTGCCACTGATGCAATCGCCTGAGCCAGCGCGCGCGGACGGGGCTGGCGGCGGTCGCCGGACGGCGGGCGGCTTCGGCGCGCATGCGTTGCGGTGCACTGGACATATCGCATCAATAATGAGAATCAATTCCATTATATAGGGTCGACTCGCGGACATGCCGCTGGCGGGCAGTCCGATCGGCAGTGGCCGGGCCTCGCGATCCGGGCCATGAAACAGGCTCAGGAAACGGACGCGGCGGCGCGCGCGGCGCGCGGTCGGCCCCGTGCCCCTGTGCTATTCTGCCCTGCCGCACTTAGCGCGCGGTCGATGGCCGCGTCGAGGCGTTCCGAACGCAATCCGTCACAGGCATCGCCATGGACCCACAACTTCGCCAAGCGGCGCTCGACTACCACGAGCATGGACGGCCGGGCAAGATCAGCGTCACGGCCACCAAGCAGCTTTCCAACCAACGGGACCTGGCGCTCGCGTATTCGCCCGGCGTGGCGGCGGCCTGCGAGGAGATCGTCAAGGACCCGGCCACGGTCTCGCGCTACACGGCCCGGGCCAACCTGGTCGGCGTCGTCACCAATGGCACCGCGGTGCTGGGCCTGGGCGACATCGGCCCGTTGGCCGCCAAGCCGGTGATGGAAGGCAAGGGCGTGCTGTTCAAGAAGTTCGCCGGCATCGACGTGTTCGACATCGAGTTGAACCAGCTCGACGTCGATGCGCTGATCGAGACGATCGCCGCGCTCGAGCCGACGTTCGGCGGCATCAACCTCGAGGACATCAAGGCGCCTGACTGTTTCATCATCGAGCGCGCGCTGCGCAAGCGGATGAAGATCCCGGTGTTCCACGACGACCAGCACGGCACCGCGATCGTCGTCGGCGCCGCGCTGATCAACGGCCTGAAGGTCGTCGACAAGCAGATCGACCGGATCAAGGTCGTCTGCAGCGGCGCGGGCGCGGCCGCGCTGGCCTGTCTCGATCTGCTGGTCGACCTGGGGGTGCTGGTCGAGAACATCTTCGTGTCGGATCTGGCCGGCGTCGTCTACCGCGGACGCCAGGAGCTGATGGACCCGGACAAGGAGCGCTTCGCGCAGCCGACCGACGCCCGTACGCTGGACCAGATCATCGAGGGCGCGGACATGTTCCTGGGCCTGTCGGCCGGTGGCGTGCTCAAGCCGCACATGGTCGCGAAGATGGCGCCGCGGCCGCTGGTGTTCGCGCTGGCCAATCCGCACCCCGAGATCCTGCCCGAGGACGTCAAGACCGTGCGCGACGATGCGATCATCGCCACCGGCCGCACCGACTACCCGAACCAGGTCAACAACGTCCTGTGCTTTCCGTTCATCTTCCGCGGCGCGCTGGACGTCGGCGCCACGACGATCACTCGCGAGATGGAGGTGGCCGCCGTCCATGCGCTGGCCGAGCTGGCGCGGGTCGAGCAATCCGACGTCGTCGCCAGCGCCTACGCGTCGATGCCGTTGAGCTTCGGGCCCGAGTACCTGATTCCGAAACCGTTCGATCCGCGGCTGATCGCGCGGATCGCGCCGGCCGTCGCCCGCGCGGCGATGATCGGCGGCGTGGCCACGCGGCCGATCGATGATTTCGACCGCTACGCGCGCGATCTCGAGCAGTTCGTCTACCACTCGGGCGGCTTCATGAAGCCGATCTTCAGCCTGGCGGCGCGCGTGCCGACGCAGCGCATCGTCTACGCCGAGGGCGAGGACGAGCGCGTGCTGCGCGCGGTGCAGGTCGTCGTCGACGAGGGGCTCGCTCGACCGATCCTGATCGGTCGCCCGGCGATCCTCGAGCGGCTTATCGAGCGTTTCGGCCTGCGCCTGAAGGCCGGCGAGCACTTCGAGGTCGTCAATCCCGAGTGGGACGAGCGCTTCCGCAGCTACTGGCAGGAGTACTACCGGCTGACCGCGCGGCGGGGCGTGTCGATACCGTATGCCAAGCTCGAGATGCGGCGCAGGCATACGCTGATCGGCGCGATGATGATCCATCTCGGCGATGCCGACGGCATGGTCTGCGGCACTTATGGCACGTTCAGCGAGCACCTGCACTACATCGATCGGGTTATCGGCCATCGCCCCGGAAGCAGCGTCTACGCGGCGATGAACACCGTGATGTTGCCGAATCGCACGGTCACGCTCGTCGATACCTACGTCAATCCGAATCCGTCGGCGGCCGATCTCGCGCAGATCACGCTGCTGGCGGCCGACGAGCTGCGTCGCTTCGGCATCGAGCCGAAGGTCGCGCTGGTGTCGCATTCGAACTTCGGCTCGTCGTCGCTGCCGTCGGCGCAGAAGATGCGCGATACGCTCGCCCTGCTGCGCGAGATGGCTCCCGACCTGGACGTCGACGGCGAGATGCACGGCCACGCGGCGCTCGACGCCAACTACCGCCGCAAGCTGATGCCGTCGACGACACTGCTGGATTCGGCCAATCTGCTCGTTCTGCCGGACATCGACTCGGCCAACATCTCGTACAACCTGCTCAAGACCTCGGCCGGCAACAACGTGGCGATCGGGCCGGTGCTGCTCGGCGCCGCGCGCCCGGTGACCGTGCTGACGTCGTCGGCCACCGTGCGGCGGATCGTCAACTTGACCGCCTGGACGGTCGTCGGCGCGGCGGCCGAGCGGATCCAGCGGGACGAATAGCCTTCGGCCGGCCGCGCGGCGGCGGGCGGGCCGTCCTTCCGGGATCGGGCCCGCGCCGTTCGTCGGCTCCGGCAAATCGGCCGGGCCCGCCTCGATTGACCGTTCCGGTTCGCGCTCGATAGCCTGGGGGTCGTCCGTAACGTTCCGCCGTGCCGTCGCTGCGCACCCGAACGAAGCGTCGATCGTCCCCGCAGTGACGACCCGCGGCCTCCGGGTGTCGTCAGCAATCCTTCGGCAACCGAATGGCAGCAGACCTCTCCTCTTCGTCGACCGGTCGATCGACCGATGGCGAAGCCACGCCCGCGCAGGACGTTCCCGCCGATCCGCGAACGCGCGCCGCGCTGATGAAGGATTGCCGCGAGTACCTGGTGACGCAGGTGTCCGAGATGGTGGCCGGCGCGCTGGCGCGGATCGCCGATGACCTGATGGACAACGCGCTGCGATCGCTGAGCCGGTTCGAGCAACAGGCGATGATGGAGGCCGTGGCGCTGGTGCGCAGCCACCGCGACCAGATGGCCGCGACGTTTCGCGACGCGTTCGTCGACAGCTTCGAACGGCGCGCGCACGGCCAGTCGCAGGATTCGGCGCACGTGCCCGATGGCGAGCTGAGCCTGATCGACGATTCGGTGCTGTCGGGCAAGCTCAACGTCGACCGCCTCGTGCATCGCTCGCGCAGCCGGCTCGATCCGGACGAGGTGCTGGGGATGCGCGCGCGGCTGGCCGCGCTGCTCGAGCGCGAGTGGTTCGAGGAGAACGAGCATCCGGCCGCGCCCGAGGCCGTGTACGAGGCGCTCAAGCAGGCGGTATCGGTCTGGTCGGGCGAGCCGGCCGTGCAGGCCGCGATCCTCGACGCGTTCGAGCCGCACGTGAGCGCGCAACTGAACCAGGTCTACCAGCAGGCCAACGAGCGTCTGCGCATGCATCGGGTGATGCCCAAGATCCGGCGTCCGGTGCTGCGGGCGCGAGCCGCGGACGCGCGCGCGCCGCGGGCCGGTGCCGGCATCGACGGGGCGGCCGACGCGGGCGGCAGCGTGATGCCCGGCGCGATGCCCGGATCCATGCCGGGTGCGATGCCCGGCGTCGGGTCGGCCGGCCGGGGGGCCGCGACGCCGCAGGCCGCCGACGGGTTCGCGGCCGCGATGCAGGATCCGATCCTGCAATGGCAGATGTCGCTCGAGCAGTTGGGGCGAGGCATTCCCGCCGCGCGCGATGCCGTCGCGCGGATGCTGACCGACCCGGACAGCTTCGGCGTGGCCGACCTGCCGCTGCCGGACGTGCAGTCGCCGTTGCTGCAGTCGCTGTCGGGGCTGCAGTCGAGGCTGCCGTCGGAGGCGCTCGCCGACGCCGCCGGCGTGCCGTCGGGCCGCCTGGGCGCGCAGGTCGCCGCGCAGATGTCCGATCGCGCGCGCGACCAGGGCTCGCCGCTGGACCAGTTGACCGTGGAGATCGTCTCCATGGTGTTCGACTACATCTATGCCGACCCGCGGCTCGGCGACCTGGTCAAGAACCAGTTGCTGCGCCTGCAGGTCGTGGCGGTCAAGGCGGCGCTGATCGATCGCAGCTTCTTCGCGCGCCGCGCGCATCCGATGCGCCAGTTGATCGACCGGATCACCGAGATGGCGACCGATCCGGACGTCGATTTCGCGGTCGATTCGCCGTTGTCCAAGGGGCTGGCCGAGTTGATCGGCTGGATCCTGGCCACGTTCGATCAGGATATGTCGACGTTCGACGAGGCGCTGCGCCGCCTGGCGGAGCTGGGCGAGCAGGAGCAGCAGCGCCGCGCCGCGCAGATCGCCGAGCTGACCCGCGAAGCCGAGCGCAGCGAGCAGCGGGCGCAGGAGACGGCCCGCGCGCAGCGCCTGCTGCAGCAGCGCTGCGACGAATCGACGCCGGGTTTCCTCAAGCAGTTTCTCGACGACTGGTGGGCGCAGGTGATGGCCGAACTGGCGCTCGCCGAGCCGGCGCCCGAACGGATGTCCGCCGACGAGGCCTTGCGCCTGGCCGAAGCGCTGATCTGGAGCGTGGCGCCGAAGCTGGCCGACGAGGTCAACCGGCTGGCCGTCATGCTGCCGCGGATCCTGCAGGGGCTCGGCCGCGGCCTGTCGGTGATCGAGATGCCCGAGGCGCCGCGGCAGGCGTTCTTCAATGAACTGCTGCGCGTGCATACGGCGGCGATCGCGACGGCCAAGTCCGCGCAGGCGCAGCGCGTCGCGGTCTTCAACGCGACCGCCCGGGTACGGATGCGCAGCGATGGCGAGCTGCAGTTCCTGCCGACGCGCACGTTCGAGACGACGGCCACGCGATCGCCCGAGTCGCTGGAGCCGGCGCCGGTCGCGCAGGCGCGCGGCCGCTTGGCCGGTCAGGTGCAGCGCGGCGATCGCCTGGAGATCGACGAGGACGGACAGACGCTGCGCTTCAAGCTGGCGTGGATCAGTCCGTCGCAAAAGCTTTACGTGCTGAGCCGCCATCCGGGCGAAGCGCGTTCGCTCGACGCCGTTTCGTTCGCGCGATTGTTCGAATCGGGCCGCGCGCGCGTGACCGAGCGGCGCAGCGCCACCGATGCCGCGATCCGGATGGCCGCCGCCAACGCGGCGCTGCCGCGCGAGTCGACGCCCGCATCGACGCCCGCATCGACGCCCGCATCGACGCCGACGCCGGACATGCCGGCCGTCGCGATCGCCGGCGACGAAGCGCTCGCGCGCAGCGCATAAGCTCGATCCGCGTTCCGCGCCCGGGTCCGCGCCGAATCATCCGGCGCTTGGATCACCCGCGCTTTGGCATTAGCATTGCCCGGATGCTGATGTTCGTTCGATCGCTTCGTCCGGCCCACTGGCCGCTCGCCGCGCTGTTCTGCGCGTTGCTGGCCGCCGCCGGCCTGCTTCATCCGGGTGGGGTCGTCGCGCGCGGCGCCGATGCGTCGGACGCGCGAATCGCATCGGTCGACGCGGACGAGCTGCCGGTCGAGGCGCAGCGGATGCTGGCGACGATTCGGCGAGGCGGGCCCTTCGCCTCGCCGAAAGATGGAATTGTTTTTTCCAACCGGGAAAAGCTGTTACCGTATCGTCCCAGAGGCTACTACACCGAATACACGGTGCGTACGCCAGGTGTGCGGAATCGCGGCGCCCGGCGGATCATTGCAGGCGGCGATCCACGGACCTCGGGGGTGTACTACTACACCGAGGATCACTACCAGAGCTTCAGACGGATTCGGGAGTGATGTGATGACTGCTTTCAGCAACATTCCTCCGCACGCCGTGCTCCCGCTCAGCGCTTACCCGCTGCAGGAGTTGCAGTTGGCCGCGCGCCGCGCCGACCAGCGAGTGCTGCAGGTCGATCTGCAGGCGGGCACCGACAAGAAGGACGTTCTCAAGCGGATCGCTAAGGGGCTGGGGCTGCCGGCGCACTTCGGCAACAACCTCGATGCGCTGTACGACTGCGTCACCGATCTGGCGCCGCTGGACGATGCGCTGCATCCGGGCATCGTCATCATCCTGCAGAACATTCCGGAAACCGCCCGATTCGACGCCGCGCAGCGGGACGAGCTGCTCGACGTGTTCCGCAGCGCGGCCGACTATTTCTACGACCGCAAGACGGCGTTCCGCGTGTTCTACTCGGTCGATCGCCCGACGACGGCGCCGCATCCGGACCCGCACGCGCCCGACACGCACGTCGCCGACAAGCATTCGACGACCAAGCATCCGCCGCCGGGATGAGAATCAGCGAACGAACCAGCCACGCCCGCTCGTCGCGTTCGATTCGTTCACGGATTCCGAGCCGTCACCAGGTCGATCTTCGTCGAGTGGAAGACCCTAAGCGTCACCCCAGATCGCCTGCAGCGTCGCGATCGCGGCCAGCCCGGCCGTTTCGGTGCGCAGGATCCGCGGGCCCAGGCTGACCGGCTCGAAGCCGATCGACTCGGCGTCTCCGTGCTCGGCCTCGCTGAAACCGGATTCCGGGCCGACCAGCAGCGTGACGGCCGGCGCGCGCGACCGGGCGCGCGCCCATTCGGACAGGCGCACGGCCGATCGGCCGTCCGCGGGCGGCGCCAGCAGCAGCCGCGGCGACGCCGCATCGAGCAGCGCCGGCAGCGCGGCCCAGTCGGTGACCGCGGCCAGGTCGACCAGCTCGTCGCGGCCGCACTGCATGCAGGCGGCGATGACCAGCCGCTGCCAGTGATCGTGGCGGCGGGCCGCCCGCTCCGCATCCAGGCGGACCTTGCCGCGCTGCGCGAGCAGCGGAACGATCCGGGCGGCGCCCAGCTCGGTCGCCTTCTCGATCGCCCAATCCATCTTGTCGGCCGAAGCGATGCCCTGGACCAGCGTGATCCGCGGCGCGTCGAGCCGATTGGCCGCCAGCGCCGGGCCGATGCGCAGCGTGCCCTGGTGCTTGCGCAGTGTCTCGATCGTCGCCTGGTGGCGGTGTCCGCGGCCGTCGAAGACCTGCAGCGATCGGCCGACCGGCAGGCGCAGCACCTGCGCCAGATGATGGGCCTGCTCGGCGCTCAGCACCGCGAGCTCGCCGTCGCGCAGCACGGTCGGCACGTACAGCCGCGGCGTCATCGCGGGCGCGGCTCCGCGGTTCCTTAGCGCGCCGCGCCCGACTCGGGCAGCAGCCGCCGCACGAAGTTGGGCAGCGCGAACAGCGCGTGATGCACGTCGGGGTTGTAGTACTCGAGGTCGCCGATCGCGCGCTCGCGCAGCCGCTCGCGCAGCGTGGCCGCGTCGACGGTGCGCGGATCCAGCGTCATCGACGCGACCGCCATGCCCCAGTACGCGCCGTACAGCGGGATGTACAGGCCCAGCGGCGCGACCTTGTCGAACACCCGGCCCAGCTCGGCCAGCAGGTGCCGGACCCGCTCGGGCGAGAACACCGGCGAGCCGATGTGCAGCGTGACCGCGCCGCCCGGCGCGAGCCGTTCGCGCAGCAGCATGAAGAACTCGCGCGTGTACAACTGCCGGGCCGGCGTGTCCGGATCGGTCAGGTCGAGCACGATCAGGTCGAAGCGGGCGTCGTGCTCGCGCGCGTAGGCCAGGCCGTCGCCGATCACCAGCTTCAGCCGCGGATCGTCGAACGCGCCGCGATGCACGGCGCGCAGGTGGCGGCGCGCGATGTCGACGACCATCGGGTCGAGCTCGGCGATCGTCACCGATTCGATGCCCGGATGCTTGAGCATCTCCTCGCTCGAGCCGCCGTCGCCGCCGCCGACGATCAGCGCGCGGCGAGGCGCCGGATGCGCGAGCGCCGCGCAATGCACGAGCGGCTCGTGATAGAAGAACTCGTCGCGCTCGGACGTCATGTACGCGCCGTCCAGGCGGAACAGCTTGCCGAACTGCGGCGTGTCGAACACCTCGATCGTCTGGTACGCGGACTTCAGCGTCTCGAGCCGCCGCGAGACGCGGAACCCGTAGGCGCTGTCGCGGTTCAGCCACTCGAGCAGCAGTTCGTCCGCCTGCGAGTCCGGATCGACGGAGCCGCGCAGGATCCGGTTGGTGTTCATTCGCGCCGGCGCGAACTCGATGATCAGCGCGTCCATCAAGCGCTCGGCCTTGGCCGAGTTGTCGGTCGAGAAGTTGCACACGTAGACGTCGAGCGTGACGCCGTCGCGTTCGGGCCACGTGTGCAGGGCCAGATGCGATTCGGCGAGCAGCAGCGCGCCGGTCACGCCGCCGGGCTGCCCCTGGTAGTCGGGGAAGACGTGGAACTTGTCGTCGACCAGCGTCAGACCGGCATCGGCGACCGCGTTCGCGCACATCGTGGCCAGGTCACTGGCGTCGATCAGCAGATCCCGGCGGCAGCGGCAGCCGTACAAGTCCGCGGTAAGGTGGAGACCTTGCATGACGAATCACCCTCGAGCCTTCCCGGCGCGCAAGGCATCGAACGCCGGGCAAAGCTTCCGATTATAACGATTCGTCATATCGAGCCCGATCAACGGTGTCAAAGCGACCGCCGCGAGCCGCCGATCGCCGGCCGCATGGCGGGGGTTTGATAAAATCGCCGGATCCTCAAAGCCGCGCCAGGTCCGCTTGCCCGACGGGCGTCGATCGATCCGGCGTTTTCCAGTCGTCTCTCCTTCAAGGTCGAGTTTTCATGAGCGAATCGCTCGAGCCCTCCGTCGCGCGCAACGTGGCGACCAGCGGCACCGATGGTACCAGCGGCACCGATGGTTCTTCCCCTCCGGTTCGCGACGAAGCGACGCAGCGGCAGATGGCCAATGCGATCCGAGCATTGTCGATGGACGCCGTCCAGAAGGCGGCGTCGGGCCACCCGGGCGCGCCGATGGGCATGGCCGAAATGGCGGTCGCGCTGTGGTCCCGCCACCTCAAGCACAATCCGTCCAACCCGCACTGGCCCGATCGCGACCGTTTCGTGCTGTCCAACGGCCACGCGTCGATGCTGCTGTATTCGCTGCTGCACCTGACGGGGTACGACCTTCCCATCGCGCAGATCGAGCAGTTCCGGCAACTGCATTCGAAGACCCCCGGGCATCCGGAGGTCGACGTCACGCCCGGCGTCGAGACGACGACCGGTCCGCTGGGGCAGGGGTTGGCCAACGCCGTCGGCATGGCGCTGGCAGAGCGCGCGCTGGCGGCCCGTTTCAACCGCGACGGGCACTCGCCGGTCGATCACCTGACCTGGGCCTTCGTCGGCGACGGCTGCCTGATGGAGGGCATCTCGCACGAGGTGGCGTCGCTGGCCGGCGCGCTGGCGCTGTCGCGGCTCGTCGTGCTGTACGACGACAACGGCATTTCGATCGACGGCCAGGTCTCGCCGTGGTTCGCCGACGATACGGTCGAGCGCTTCGAGGCCTACGGCTGGCACGTGATAGCCGACATCGACGGCCATGACGTCCGGGCGCTCGACCGCGCGATCCGGATGGCCGCCGAATGGGCGCGCGACGGCCGCGACGGGCGCTTCGCGCCGACGCTGATCCAGTGCAAGACCGTCATCGGCAAGGGCGCGCCGACGCGGGCCGGCACGGCCAAGGCGCACGGCGAGGCGCTGGGCGTCGACGAGATCGCCGCGACGCGCGCCGCGATCGACTGGCCGTGGCCGCCGTTCGAAGTGCCCGAGACCGTGCGCGCCGCCTGGGACGCGCGCGCCGAAGGCGAATCGCGCGAGCGCGCGTGGGCCGCGGCCTTCGACGCCTACCGCGCCGCGCATCCGGAACTGGCCGCCGAGTTCGAGCGGCGGATGGTCGGCGAGCTGCCTGCCGACTGGGACGAGCTGGTCGACCGGCTGATCGACGACGTCGTCGGCAAGCAGGAGACGATCGCCACGCGCAAGGCCTCGCAGAACGCGCTGAACGTGCTCGGCCCGGCCTTGCCCGAGCTGCTCGGCGGCTCGGCCGACCTGACCGGCAGCAACCTGACCGACTTCAAGGGCTGCGGCACGCTGCGCGCCGGCGACTACGCCGGCCGCCACATCCACTACGGCGTGCGCGAGTTCGGCATGGCCGCGATGATGAACGGCATGGCGCTGCACGGCGGCCTGATCGCTTATGGCGGCACGTTCCTGACGTTCTCCGACTATTCGCGCAACGCGCTGCGGATGGCCGCGTTGATGAAGCGGCGCGTGATCCACGTGTTCACGCACGATTCGATCGGGCTCGGCGAGGACGGCCCGACGCACCAGTCGGTCGAGCACGCGGCCAGCCTGCGGCTGATCCCGAACATGGACGTCTGGCGGCCGGCCGATCCGGTCGAGACCGCGCTGGCCTGGGTCGCCGCGATCGAGCGCCGCGACGGTCCGAGCGCGCTGCTGCTGTCGCGCCAGGCGCTGCCTTTCGTCACGCGCTCGGCGACGCAGCTCGAATCGATCCGCCGCGGCGCCTACGTCGTCCGTGACGCCGGCGATCCCGACGCGATCCTGATCGCCACCGGCTCGGAGCTGGCGCTGGCGCTGCAGGCTCGCGAGCTGCTGGCCGACATCGGCATTTCGGTCAGGGTCGTGTCGATGCCCTCGACGACGGTCTTCGACCGGCAGGATGTCACATATAAGGCCAACGTCCTGCCCGATAATGTGCCGCGTATCGCGGTCGAGGCCGGCGTCACCGATTTCTGGTGGAAGTACCGCTGCGATGCGGTCGTCGGCCTGGACCGTTTCGGCGAATCCGCGCCCGCCGGCGCGTTGTTCGCGTTTTTCCGATTCACGCCGGCGAACGTCGCCGACACCGTGCGCGAGGTCCTGCGGCGCCGGGCGGCATGAGGCCGGGCCGGCCAGCGGGCCGGCCCCCCGTCGCCGGGCGCGGCCGCGCGTAACGATCCACGTTTTCTACACTCAGGGAATGACCATGACTATTCGAGTTGGCATCAACGGCTTCGGACGAATCGGCCGCAACGTCCTGCGCTCCGCGGTCCAGAACTTCGGCGACATCGAGATCGTCGGCATCAACGATCTGCTCGAGCCCGACTACCTCGCGTACATGCTGCAGTACGACTCGGTGCACGGCCGCTTCAAGGGCGAGATCGCCGTCGACGGCAACACGCTGCTGGTCAACGGCAAGAAGATCCGCCTGACGCAGGAACGCGATCCGGCCAACCTCAAATGGGGCGACGTCGGCGCCGACATCGTCATCGAGTCGACCGGCCTGTTCCTGGACAAGGCCAGCGCGCAGAAGCACATCGACGCGGGCGCCAAGAAGGTCATCATGTCGGCGCCGTCGAAGGACGACACGCCGATGTTCGTGTTCGGCGTCAACTGCGGCACCTACGCCGGCCAGGCGATCATCTCGAACGCCTCGTGCACGACCAACTGCCTGGCGCCGCTGGCCAAGGTGCTGCACGACAAGTGGGGCATCAAGCGCGGCCTGATGACCACCGTGCACGCCGCCACCGCGACGCAGAAGACCGTCGACGGCCCGAGCAACAAGGACTGGCGCGGCGGCCGCGGCATCCTCGAGAACATCATCCCGTCGAGCACCGGCGCGGCCAAGGCCGTCGGCGTCGTGATCCCGTCGCTGAACAAGAAGCTGACCGGCATGTCGTTCCGCGTGCCGACCTCGGACGTGTCGGTCGTCGACCTGACCGCCGAGCTCGAGAAGGAAGCGACCTACGACGAGATCAAGGCCGAGATGAAGGCGCAGAGCGAGGGCAAGCTCAAGGGCATCCTCGGCTACACCGAGGACAAGGTCGTCGCGACCGACTTCCGCGGCGACACGCGCACGTCGATCTTCGACGCCGAGGCCGGCATCGCGCTGGACAAGACCTTCGTCAAGCTGGTCGCCTGGTACGACAACGAGTGGGGCTACTCGAACAAGTGCCTCGAGATGGTCCGCGTCGTCGCCAAGTGAGCCAGCGCGTGTCCACTACGATCATGCAATTCAGGAAGCTCACCGATCAGGACCTGAACGGTAAGCGCGTGTTCATCCGCGCGGACCTGAACGTCCCGCAGGACGACGCGCTGGCGATCACCGACGACACGCGGATCCGCGCATCGGTGCCGGCGATCGAGCACTGCCTGAAGCAGGGCGCCGCGGTGATGGTCACCTCGCACCTGGGGCGACCGACCGAGGGCGAGGTCAAGCCCGCCGATTCGCTGGCGCCGATCGCCAGGCGGCTCGGCGAGCTGCTGGGCCGCGACGTGCCGCTGGTGCGCGACTGGGTCGGCGGCGTCGACGTGCAGCCCGGCCAGGTCGTGCTGCTCGAGAACTGCCGTTGCAACAAGGGCGAGAAGAAGGACGACGAGGCCCTGTCGAAGGCGATGGCCGCGCTGTGCGACGTCTATGCGAACGACGCGTTCGGTACCGCGCACCGGGCCGAGGCGACGACGCACGGCATCGCCCGGTACGCGAAGGTCGCCTGCGCCGGTCCGCTGCTGGCGGCCGAGCTCGATGCATTGGGCAAGGCGCTGGGCCAGCCGGCGCGGCCGCTGGTGGCGATCGTCGCCGGCTCCAAGGTCTCGACCAAGCTGACGATCCTCGAATCGCTGGCGGCCAAGGTCGACCAGTTGATCGTCGGCGGCGGCATCGCCAACACGTTCATGCTGGCGGCCGGCCTGCCGATCGGCAAGTCGCTGGCCGAGCCCGACCTGCTCGAACAGGCAAAGCGGATCATCGACACGATGAAGGCGCGCGGCGCCAGCGTGCCGATCCCGGTCGACGTCGTCTGCGCGAAGGTCTTCGCGGCCGACGCGCAGGCGAGCGTCAAGGCGGCGGCCGAGGTCGCGGCCGACGACCTGATCCTGGACATCGGCCCGAAGACGGCGGCGATGCTGGCCGAGCAGTTGAAGGCGGCCGGCACGATCGTCTGGAACGGCCCGGTCGGCGTGTTCGAGTTCGACGCGTTCGCCAAGGGCACCGAGACGATCGCGCGCGCGATCGCCGGGTCCAAGG
>JASGFT010000041.1:0-31162 GCA_047605425.1 Burkholderiaceae bacterium
CCCACGAGGCCGGCGCCCCGTGACGACCCCACGCAAAGGTCGAACCCCACGCAAAGGAAAGGGTCGCCCCCAAGCACAGATCGAAAGCCAGGAACACCTCGAACGACCCAGCCCCCCCGCTGTGGCGCGAACCGCAGCATTTGCAGCGAAACCCGCAAAAAACCGACCACGCCCCCCGCAGAACGCCCCACACACACGCTAGAATCGCCCGATACCGAACAGCGGCGGCTGCACCGAAGCCGATCTCCGTGGCCCGTTTCCGACCGACAGCGGCGCACGCACTGCCCGCGGCGGCATTCCAGTCCTCGATACGCGTCTATTACGAAGATACCGATGCCGGCGGTATCGTCTACCACGCCAACTACCTGCGGTTCTTCGAACGCGTCCGCACCGACTGGCTGCGCTCGCTCGGCGTGCACCAGCGCGAGATCGCCGCGCGCGAACAGTTGCAGTTCGTCGTGCGCGACATGGCGATCGACTTCCGGTCGCCGGCACGGCTCGACGACCTGCTGCGAGTCGACGTGCGCGTGATCGACGTGCGACGGGCGTCGCTGCGGCTGCTGCAGTGGGCGTGCCACGAGGACGCCGACGTGCCCTTAGTGACGGCCGAGGTCAGGGTCGCCGCCATCAACCCGCGAGGCCGCCCGGTCGCGTTGCCCGACTGGTTGCTCACCCGCCTCTCTTCTCCTCCAGGCTCCGCCAACGGACAAGCTTGACAAGCATGAACGCCGAACTGTCGATCGTCGAACTGATCCTCCACGCCAGCGTGCTGGTGCAACTGATCATGGCCCTGCTGCTGCTGATCTCGATCGGTTCGTGGGCAACGATCTTCCGCAAGCACTTCCAGATCCGCAACGAGCGGCACGCCACCGTGCGGTTCGAGAACGACTTCTGGACCGATCGCGACCTGGGCGCGCTGTACCAGCAGATCCGCGACGGCAAGTACGCGTCCGGCTCGCTGGCGCGGATCTTCGAGGCCGGCATGGGCGAATACCTGAAGACGCGCCAGCAAAAGCCCGGCGACACCAACGCGATGCTCGACGGCTCGCGCCGCGCGATGCGCGCCGCTTACCAGCGCGAGATGGACGGGCTCGAACGCAGCCTGGCGTTCCTCGCGTCGACCGGCTCGGTCAGCCCTTATGTCGGCCTGTTCGGCACCGTCTGGGGCATCATGCACGCGTTCCGCGGACTGGCCAACGTCCAGCAGGCGACGCTCGCATCGGTGGCGCCCGGCATCGCCGAGGCGCTGGTCGCCACGGCGATCGGCCTGTTCGCGGCGATCCCCGCGGTGGTCGCTTACAACCGCTTTTCCTACGACATCGACCGCTTGTCGACGCGCTTCGACAGCTTCATGGAAGAGTTCTCCAACGTGCTGCAGCGCCAGGCGCGCTGATCGGGCCCGAGGTCAACCATGGCATCCCTGTCTCCCCGAGGCGGCCGACGCGGCCGCCGTGCGGTCAGCGAGATCAACGTCGTCCCGTACATCGACGTCATGCTGGTGCTGCTGGTGATCTTCATGGTCACTGCGCCGATGCAACCGCCCGGATCGATCGACCTGCCGTCGGCCGGCAAGAGCACGATGCGCAGCGACGCCTACATCGACCTGCAGATCGCCGCCAACGGCGACGTGCAATTGCGCACGGTCAACGCCGGCGACGGCAGTCGCCGCCAGGTCACGCGCCAGGAGCTGCCGGACGCGCTGAAAGAGTTCGGCGCGGGCCCCGACATGCCGGTGGCGATCAGCGCCGACAAATCGATCCGCTACGAAGTCGTGATGGACGTGCTCGATCAGTTGAAGCAGCAGAACATCAAGGCCGCGTTGATGGTCAAACCGAAGTCCTGAGAGGCTGAGAGTCTTTCGTCCATGCCCGCCTTGCACGCCCAAACGCCCCGGCTCGTCGTTGCAAATGCTCGCCATGGCCCGAGCCATGGCTGCGCTTTGCGCCTGGATCCGGGGCGTTTGGACGCGCCTTTCGGGCACGGCCGAAAAACTCTCAGCCTCTGATCGCCGACGCCGATGTCCCACTCCGTTCCGCCCGGCGGCCCCCCGCCCGATCGCCCCGGGGCGCGGCCCGCGCGATCGCCGGACACGGCGGCGCCCCCGCCATCGTCGCCTCGGCCGCCGTCTTCGTCGTCGTCGTCATTCCAGTGGTCGCCGTCATCGTCGCGATTCCCGGCGACCCCGCCGATCTCGCCGAGCGCCACCGGCGAGCCGCCGATCAGCGCCGGCACGCTGACCGCCTCGCGCAGCAAGCCGAAGCCGCCGGCGCGCATGCGCGCGTACCTGCTGGCGCTGGTCGCGCACGTGCTGCTCGCGGTGTTTCTGATCGTCGGCGTCGACTGGCGCAACGACCCGCCGGTCGCCGTGCAGGCCGAGCTGTGGGAACCGCCGCCGTCGCGCCCCGACCCGGAGCCGGTCAAACCCGAACCCAAACCCGAACCCAAACCGGAGCCCGAGCCGCCTGCGCCGCCCCCTCCTCCGCCACCGCCCCCTCCGCCCGCGCCTCCCGAGCCGCCCAAGGTCGACCCCGAGATCGCGCTCGAGAAGGAACGGTTGCGCAAGGAACAGGAACGCCAGCAGCAGGAAGCCGAACGCCACGAACTGGAGCGTCGCGAAGCCCAGCGCAGGGAGGAGGAAGCGGCGAGGCTCGCCGAGCAGAAACGCCAGGCCGAGCTCAAGCAGCAGGCCGAACGCGAGCAGGCGCAACGGGAAGCGCAGGCGCGGCAGGCCGAAGCCGCCCGCAAGGAAACCGAGGCCAGAAGGGAAGTGGAAGCCAGGAAAGAAGCCGAAGCCAGAAGGGAAGCCGAACTCAGGAAGGAAGCCGAAGCGAGGAAGGAAGCCGAGGCCAGGAAGGAAGCCGAGGCCAGGAAGGAAGCCGAAGCGAAGAAGCAGGCCGAGGCGAAGAAAGCGGCCGAGGAGAAGGCTCGCAAGGAAGCGCAGGCGCGGCAAGACGCCAAGAACCGCAGCGACTACCTGGAACGGCTGCAGGCGATGGCGGGCGGCGACGTTCCCAAGTCGGGCGCGCCGCGCGCGGGCGCGGCGGTCGGGGGCAGCGCGGGCGGCACCAGCGGCTCGGCCGACGGCGCTTATTCCAGCAAGGTCGCCGGCGCGATCCGCGCCAACACGGTCTTCTCGATCCCGCCGAATCTGACCGGCAACCCGCAGGCGCAGTTCACCGTCAGCCTGCTGCCCGACTGCTCGATCGCCTCGGTGCGCCTGACCCGGTCCAGCGGTTTTCCGAGCTGGGACCAAGCCGCCGAACGCGCGATCCAGCGTACCGATCCATTCCCCCGCCCGCCCAGCGGCGCCTGCCAGCGAGAATTCACGATTAATAGTGGTCCGCGCGACAGGAACTGACGATGAACAATGATTTAGCGCACAAAGCTCGGGTAAAATCTCCAGAACTGGCACACCGTGGCTATAATCCGCGCATGAAACGCGCCTCGATTGCCGTTGCCGCCCTGTTCGGGTTGCTCGTCGCCCCCCTGCCCTACGACCTGCCGAGCGCGCAGGCGCAGATGCGCATCGACGTCCAGGGCGTCGGCGCGACCCAGTATCCGATCGCGATCGCCACCTTCAGCACCGACGGCCGCGTGCCGCAGGACGTGGTGGCGGTGATCCGCAGCGATCTGACGCGCAGCGGCATGTTCAAGGTCATCGACCCGCAGACCACGCTGAACGAGAGCGCCAACGTCAACGGCGCCGATTTCCGCAATCGCGGCGCCGATTCGGTGCTCGGCGGCTCGATCACCCGCACCGCCGACGGCCGCTACGAGATCCGCTACCGGCTGACCGACGTCGTGCGCCAGACGCCGCTGGTGGCCGAGGCGATCATCGTCAACGAGCCCGACCTGCGCCTGGCCGCGCACCGCGTCGCCGACGCGGTCTACGAAAAGGTCACCGGCGAAAAGAGCATCTTCTCGACGCGGATCGCGTTCGTCACCAAGCAAGGCACGCGCTACCGCCTGAACGTCTCGGACTGGGACGGCGAGAACGTGCAGACGCCGCTCAATTCGCCCGAGCCGATCATCTCGCCGGTCTGGTCGCCCGAAGGCGACCGGCTCGCCTACGTGTCGTTCGAGGCGCGCAAGCCGATCGTCTACGTGCATACGCTCAGCACCGGACAGCGGATCGTCGTCGCGAACTTCAAGGGCAGCAACAGCGCGCCGGCCTGGTCGCCGGACGGGCGATCGCTGGCCGTCACGCTCAGCCGCGACGGCTCGTCGCAGCTCTACCTGATCGACGCGCGCGGAGGCGAAGCCCGCCGCGTCACCAGTTCTTCCGGTATCGACACCGAACCGACGTTCTCCCCCGATGGCCGCAGCGTCTACTTCACGTCCGATCGCGGCGGATCGCCGCAGATCTACCGTGTGTCGGTCGGCGGCGGCGATGCCAGCCGAGTGACATTCGGCTCCGGGTACAACGTCAGTCCGCGAATGAGCCCCGATGGCAGGACGCTGGCATTCGTCACGCGTCGCGACGGGCGCTTCTTCGTGGCCACCAAGGATCTCGCCGGCGGCGGCACCGAACAGGTGCTGTCCGATGGCGGGCTCGAAGAATCACCGAGTTTTGCACCCAACGGCCGATGGATCATGTATGCGACCGGGGCCGGGGGGCGCGACGCGTTGATGGCGGTGTCAGTCGATGGACGTGTGAAACAGCGCCTGACGTCGTCGCTTGGCGACATCCGGGAACCGACCTGGGGCCCTTTTTCCAAATAGTCCTTCTTTAGCACGGAGCAATGATGAAACGTTTCGCCATGTCCTTGACGGTCCTCGCCTCGGCGGCCGTTCTGGCGGCTTGCAGCTCGGGCGTCAAGCTCGACGAGAACGCGGGCAAGACCGCGTCGGTGGTCAACAACGCCGGCGCCGGTACCGGCACGAGCCGTCCGGTCGCCCCGGTGACCGTCGCGACGCCCGATCCGTTGAACGACCCGAGCGGCGTGCTGGCCAAGCGCAGCGTGTACTTCGACTTCGACAGCTTCGCGATCCGCGACGACGGTCGTCCGGTCGTCGAGAACCATTCGCGCTACCTTGCCACCAACAAGGATCGCAAGGTCGTGCTCCAGGGCAATACCGACGATCGTGGCAGCCGCGAATACAACCTGGCGCTGGGCCAGAAGCGCGCCGAGGCCGTGCGCAAGGCGATGCTGTCGCTGGGCGTGGCCGACACGCAGCTCGAGGCGGTCAGCTTCGGCGAGGAAAAGCCGAAAGCGTCCAACGATGACGAAACCGGCCGGGCCGAGAACCGCCGCGTCGACCTCGCCTATTGATCTCGACGCCCACTGAGGGCGTCGATGCGGCCCGCCCGCCCGGCCGGCGCGCCGCCCACTCACCGAACGATGCCGATCGATATGTCCGCCGTCCTTGCCTTCCGCTCCGATCGATTCGCCCGACTCGCGCGCGCGTTGCGCAAGGCGACGCTCGGCACCGCCCTGCTCGCGGCGATCGGCGGCCTGCCGTCGTTCGGCCTGCCGCCGGCTCACGCCGCGCTGTTCGACGACGACGAAGCCCGCCGGGCGATCCTGGACCTGCGCGGCCGGATGGCCGAGCAGCAGCGCCAGATCGACGCGATCAGCCACAAGCTCGACGAAGTGGCGGGGCGCACGCAGCTCGACGCGCAGAACCAGTTCGAGGCGATGCGCCAGGAGATCGCGCGCCTGCGCGGCCAGATCGAGGTGCAGGCCAACGAGCTGGCCAATGCGCAGCGGCGCGAACGCGACCTGTTCACCGATCTCGACACGCGGCTGAAGAAGTTCGAGCCGACACCGGTGCAACTCGACGGCAAGACCGTGTCGGTCGATCCGAACGAACGCAAGGACTACGAAGCGGCGCTCGCGCAGTTTCGCGCCGGCGATTTCCGCTCCGCGCAGTCGAGCTTCCAGCAGTTCATCCAGCAGAACCCCGACAGCGCCTACGCCGCGAACGCGATGTTCTGGCTCGGCAGCGCGCAATTCGCGCAGAAGGACTACAAGAGCGCGATCAGCACGCACCAGAGCCTGCTGAACAAGTTCCCCGACAATGCGCGCGCGCCCGACGCGATGCTGAACCTCGCCTACGCGCAGATCGAGAGCGGCGATCGCGCGAAGGCGCGCAAGACGCTCGAGACCGTGACGACCCGCTACCCGGATTCGCCGGCGAGCCAGGCGGCCAAGGAGCGGCTGGCCTCGCTGAAGTGAGCGGCGCGCGGCGAGGGTCTGCTCATACTAAGGTCGCACCAGATCGCGCCCACGCCCGATTTGACAAAGACCGGATAGAACCCTATAGTTGAGGGCTTCGCAGATAGCGAATGGGTCGTTAGCTCAGTTGGTAGAGCAGCGGACTTTTAATCCGTTGGTCGCTGGTTCGAGCCCAGCACGGCCTACCAAATCCACGGGCCCGCCGATGAATGATTTCACCGGCGGGCCCGTTTCAGTCCAGGCGGCCGGCGGCACAGACGGAACGGTCCACGTGCCCGTGCCGCCGTCGGCTCCCCCCTTCTCCCCTTCCCGTTTTTCTCCCGCCCTCCCCATGATCGCGCAGAACGGCGCGAATCTTGCTAGATGTCGACCATCCATCGTCAAACGAATGGGTGCAGTCATGACGGAATCGGATGGGGTGATCTGGGTGATCCTCGCGATGGTGCTGATCGCCCACCCGTTGTGGATCGGCATCGCGATCCTGGCGGCGCGCGCCGGACTCAGGCGCTTGCTGCCGGACCAGGTCGGCGCGCGATGGCTGGGCCGGTACTGGGACATGCCGGCCGGCGCGGTCATGGCCGCCCAGCTCATCGATCACCGCTCGAGCCGGCGCGCACCCGCCCGCGGCGACCGGCCCCGGCACGCCGGCGACGCGATCTGACGCATCGCGTCCGGACCACGACGCGGCACGGCAGTATCCGCCGCCCACGGTCGGCGATGACGCGCCCGCTTTCGGCCGAGAGAGCCACGAATTCCGCGGAAGACAGGCGGATCCGTTGCGACTGCGTCTTCGACGCCACAATTCAAAGGATTTGTCGCAACAACAATCAGGGTTGGCCGCATGTAGCAACGGCTACCTTTACAATTTGCGTTCCATTGGTGTGTGCGGTTGATCGAGCCTGATCGCCCGAGCCATTCCGAATCCTCGCGGGTTCTCGCAGTTTCGCCGCCATCATCCAAGTGCCGAGACGCTTGCTCAAACGCCGACGCGAACCATTGAAGCGGCAGTTCAGGCCGGTGTTGATCATCTTCCTGGGCATCACGATCGCCTCGCTGGGCGTCACCTTCGTGTCCATCGCGGTCGAATCGGCCGTGCGCGGCTTCGTCGAGGGCGAGAGCCGCTGGTCCAAGTCGCAGCGCGACGCGGTCTACATGCTCGACCTGTATGCGCGCTCGCGCGACGAGGGCTACTACGCGCGTTTCCAGGCGGCGCTGGCGATCCCGCTGGCGTTCAGCGCCGCGCGCGACGAGGCGGACAAGCCGAACGGGGATCTGGATCGCATCCGCCTGCACCTGCTGCAGGCGGGCATCCATCCCGACGACGTCGACGGCATGATCCACCTGTATCGGTGCTGCTCGAACCTGTTGTCGATCCGCCAGGCCGTGCAGGCCTGGCGCCAGGGCGACCGGCAGGTGAGCCTGCTCGAGAACATCGGCACGGCGCTGCACGATCGCGCCGGCTCGCCGGCCGAGTTCGAGGCGATGCTGCCCGAGATCCTGCGGCAGGTCGAAGCGATCCACCTGACCAACATCCCGCTGACCGACGAGTTCAGCTCGGCGCTGGGCGACGTGGCGCGGGCGACCACGCGTTTCCTGTTCGTGCTGACCGGAACCGTGATCTTCGTGCTGCTGCTGCTCGGCAGCTATCTGGTCGTGCGGATCCTGCGGCGGGTCAGGATGTCCGAGAGCCAGTACCGGCTGCTGATGGACAGCGCCAGCGATGCGCTCGTCGTGCTGTCGCGCGACGACGGCCGGGTGCTGACGATGAACCAGCGCGCCGAGCAATTGCTCGGCGCCTCGCACGCGGCGCGCCGCGACCTGCGCTTCGAGACGCTGTTCGTCCGGACCGATCCGGGCCCCTGCGTCATCGATGCCGCGGCGATGCGATCGCGCGGCGATTCGCAGCGCCTGCTCGGCCGTTTCGGCAATACGCCGGTCGAGGTCAACCAGAGCGACGCCGAATGGGAAGGCGAGCCGGCGCGGCTGGCGATCATCCGCGACATCCGCGAGCGCATCGAGGCCGAGCAGCGCCTGCTGCTGGCCACCAACGCGCTGGCGGCGATCGCCGAGGGCGTGTTCATCACGAACCGCAGCGGCGTCATCGTGTCGATCAACCATGCGTTCACGGCGATCACCGGCTACGAACCCGAGGAGGTGATGAACCGGCGGATCGACCGCGCGCCGAGCCACCGGCCGATCCGCGCGCAGTTGCCGGCGATCCTGTCGCACCTGCTGACCCGCGGAAGCTGGCAGGGCGAGCTGCCGTGCACGCGCAAGAGCGGCCAGCCGTATCCGCAGGCGCTGTCGGTCTCGCGCGTGCTCGACGAGGAATCGCGCGTCACGCACTACGTCGGCGTGTTCCACGACAACAGCGCGTCCAAGCAGTACGAGAACCGCCTGCGCCATCTGGCCGGGCATGATTCGCTGACGCAACTGGCCAACCGCGCGACGTTCGAGGAGCACTGCCGCGAGGCGCTCGGCGACGCCCGCGCGCTGGACGGATCGCTGGCGCTGCTGTTCATCGACCTGGACGGCTTCAAGGCCGTCAACGACAGCTACGGTCACCAGCACGGCGACCGGCTGCTGCAGCAGATCGCGCAACGCATCCGCTCGTGCATGCGCGACACCGACCTGGTCGCGCGGGTCGGCGGCGACGAGTTCACGATCCTGCTGCGCGACCTGTCGATCGAGGGCAGCGACGTCCGGGTCGCGCGCAAGCTGCTCGAGCGGATCGCCGAGCCGGTGCTGCTGGAGGGCCGCTCGCTGCGCGTGTCGGCCAGCATCGGCATCAGCCGCTATCCGGAGCACGCGCACGATTGGCAGACGCTGCTCAGCTACGCGGACATGGCGATGTACGAGGCCAAGCACAGCGGACGCAACAGCTACCGCGTGTTCGATCCGACGCTGGCGTCGAAATCGCGGATGCGCCTGCAGCTCGCCAATGGCCTGCGCGCGGCGATCGACGGACTGGAGTTCGAATTGCACTATCAGCCCTGCGTCGACCTGTCGACGCAGTCGGTCGTCGGCTTCGAGGCGCTGCTGCGCTGGCAGCATCCGGAGCTCGGCTCGGTCTCGCCGACCGTGTTCATCCCGATCGCCGAGGAGCTGGGCATCATCGATCCGATCACCGACTGGGTGATCCGCGCCGCATGCGAGCAAGGCGCCGCCTGGGCCGCGCAGGGCCTGCCGACGCTGCCGATCGCGGTCAACGTCTCGCGCCACTGCTTCTGGGATCCGGCGCTGCCCGACCGGATCGCCCGCATCCTGCACGCCACCGGCTGGCAGGCGAACCTGCTACGGATCGAGATCACCGAGACGACGATGTCGCTGCGCGAGGATGCGGCCGTGATCCTCGAACGGCTGAGCGCGATGGGGCTGCGACTGGCGATCGACGATTTCGGCGTCGGCTACTCGTCGCTGAGCAGCCTGCGCTCGCTGCCGGTCGATACGCTGAAGATCGACCGCAGCTTCATCCGCGACCTGCCGTCGAGCAACGAGAGCATGGCGGTCGTCAATACGATCGTCGCGCTGGCCAAGAGCCTGTCGCTGACCGTGACCGCCGAAGGCATCGAGACGGCCGACCAGCTCGACGTGCTGCGCCAGGCCGGTTGCGAGCAGGGCCAGGGTTTCCTGTTCGGCCATCCGAGCGACGCGCTGCGCGCCTCGCTGCTGCTGACCGCGACCTCGCCGGCGCCGACGTCGATCCAGTAGGCGCGGCGGCGCCCCCGCGTTCGTTGCGCGGGCGCCACGCGAAAACGAAAGACCCGACCCGGATCGGGGCGCGCCTTTTGCGACAATCACGCGCATGCCTGTTTCCGCCGCTCCGCGCGTTGCCGCCCGCGTCTTCCTGATCTTCTCGCTCGGCTATTTCCTGTCCTACCTGGCCCGCGGCATCAACCTGCCGCTGATGCCGCTGCTCGGCAGCGAGCTGTCGCTGTCCGGCGCGCAGCTCGGGCTGCTGACCAGCGTCTACCTGATCGCGTTCGCGCTGAGCCAGTTGCCGCTGGGCGTGCTGCTCGACCGCTTCGGCCCGCGTCCGGTGCAAGGATGCCTGCTGCTGCTGGCCGCCGCCGGCGCGCTGATCTCGTCGCGGGCCGACGGCTTCGGCATGCTGCTGGTCGGGCGGCTGCTGCTGGGCATCGGCACGTCCGGCTGCCTGATGGCCGGGCTCAAGGCGATCGTCATGTGGTTCGCGCCGGAACGGCTGCCGGTGCTCAACGGCGCGATCTACGCGATCGGCGGGCTCGGCAGCGTCGTGACCGGCACGCCGGCGACGCTGGCGCTGCAGGCGATGAGCTGGCGATCGCTGTTCCTGATCGTCTCGGCGCTGATCCTCGCCGCCAGCCTGCTGATCTGGCTCGGCGTGCCGGCCCGGCGCCAGGAGCACGTCACCGGCGCCACGCGGACGATCGACGTGGCGCGCGGCATCGCCCGCATCCTGCGCAGCGCCATCTTCTGGCGCGTCGCCCCGCTGGCGATGCTCAGCCAGGGCGCGTACATGGCGGTGCAAGGCCTGTGGGCCGGCCCGCACCTGCGCGACGTCGAAGGCCTGGACGATGCCGCGACCGCATCGATCGTCACGCTGGTCGGCTGGATGATGGTCGTCGGCGCGGCCTCGCTCGGCTGGCTCGCGCGCCGGCTGGAGATGGCCGGCCTGAGCCTGCACGCGTCGGCCGGCGCGGGCATGGGCCTGTTCGTGCTGGCGCAGGCGCTGATCGCCGCGCGACTACCGCTGCCGCCGGCGCTGACCTGGGGATTGTTCGGGCTCAGCGGCACGGCCGGGATCCTGGCCTATGCCAGTCTCGCGCGCGCGTTCAATCCGGCGCTGGCCGGCCGCGTCAGCACCGCGCTGAATCTGCTGGTCTTCTGCGGCGCGTTCCTGCTGCAGTACGGCATCGGCGTGCTGCTCGATCAATGGCCGCACGAAGGCGGCCGCTACGCGCCCGAGGCGCACCAGGCGGCGTGGCGGACGATGATCGCGCTGCAGGCGCTGGCGCTGCTGTGGTACGCGCGCCACGACGGCACTGGCGCCGCCGCGGCTTAGGATCCCGACACCCGAAGATCGAACGCCATTCGCCCCCGATAGGATCAACCCCTTGCCCTCCAGTCGCCTTCCCGCCACAACGACGCACCTGCCGTCAGCCCGGACGCGGAGTTCGCCGTCCGGGTCGTTTTGCGTCAGTTTCCAGTCAGTGAGAGACTGAAACCATGCGAATGGCGCGGTCAAGCCACAATCGTCACAAGTCTTCGGCGTCGACGAGACGATGATGACGTCCGATGCCGGTCCTGCGCATCCTCTCCTCGAAAGCCGCCACCGCCCATGCTGTTCAACACCCCGATCTTCGTTTTCGTCTATCTGCCGGTGGTCTGGCTCGTCTATCTGCTCGCGGTCCGCCTGCCGTGGTCGCAGGCGGGCATCGGCTGGCTGGCCCTCGCCTCGCTGTTCTTCTATGGCTACTGGAACCCGGCCTTCGTGCCGCTGCTGCTCGGGTCGATCGCGTTCAACTACGTGATCGGGCGGCTGCTGGCGACGCGCGGCGACGGCGACGTCGGCGCCACCCGCGACGCGCCCCCCGGCGGCGGCCGGCGTCAAGGGATCCTGATCGTCGGCATCGTGGTGGACCTGGGGCTGCTGGCCTACTACAAGTACGCGAACTTCCTGGCCGGCTCGGTGGCCGCGATCACCGGCGCGCCCGCGCACGTCTTCGACATCGTGCTGCCGCTGGGCATCTCCTTCTACACGTTCACGCAGATCGCGTACATCGTCGACGCCTACCGCTCGGGCCGGGCCGAACGCTCGCCGATCGCCTACGTACTGTTCGTGACCTTCTTTCCGCACCTGGTCGCCGGCCCGGTGCTGCATCACGCCGAGATGATGCCGCAGTTCCTGCGCCGGCTGCGCACGGCGCTGACGTTCCCGATCTTCGTCGAGGGCCTGGCGTTCTTCGTCTGCGGGCTGGCCAAGAAGGTGCTGATCGCCGACTGCGTGGCGCCGGCCGCCAACCGCGCGTTCACGCTGGTCGAGACCCAGCAGCTCGGCTGGGCCGACTCCTGGTTCGGCGCGCTCGCGTACACGGTGCAGATCTACTTCGATTTCTCCGGCTATTCGGACATGGCGATCGGCCTGGCGCTGATGCTCGGCATCCGGCTGCCGCTGAACTTCGACTCGCCGTATCGCTGCCGCTCGATCATCGATTTCTGGCGCTGCTGGCACATGACGCTGTCGCGCTTCCTGCGCGACTACCTGTACATCCCGCTGGGCGGCAGCCGGCACGGCGCCGCGCGCCGCCAGTTCAACCTGATGATGACGATGCTGCTCGGCGGGCTGTGGCACGGCGCGTCGTGGAACTTCGTCGTCTGGGGCGGGCTGCACGGGCTATACCTGCAGATCAACCATGCGTGGCGGCACATCGTCGCGACCTCGCCGGCGCTGCGGGGCATGGGCCCGGCCTGGCGCGTGCCGGCGGCCGTGCTCGCCTGGCTGCTGACCTTCGTGGCGGTCGTCGTCGCCTGGGTGTTCTTCCGCGCCGACAGCTTCCATGGCGCATGGCATCTGCTGCAGGGCATGTTCGCCGGACAGGCGACGGTGTCGGCCGGCATCTACGATCCGCGCACCGGCGCCTACGTCGCGCTCGGGCTGGCGATCGCGGTCTTCGCTCGCAACAGCCAACAGATCATCGGCGCGCTGTCGGCCCGGGCGAGCGGCGGCGCGGCGCGGCCGGCCGCCGGAGCCGGAGCCGGAGCCGGAGCCGGAGCCGGGCACGGGCACGGCGCGAGCGGCGCGCGCCCGGGAGCGCACGGTCACGGTTACGGCGAGGCGGCAATGCCGGGCGGCGCCGCGGCCGGCGCGATCGCTGCGGCGCCGGTGGGCAGGTCCGCCGCGCTGGGTGGCGGCATCGTCACCGGCGTGCTGCTCGGCATGATGCTGCTGTTGACGATCATCTCTGCGGCCTGGGGAACACGTGAGTTCATCTACTTCAACTTCTGATCCGGCCACGCCCTGGCGCGTGATCGGGCTGCGGGCGGCCGGCATCGGTCTCGGCGGGCTGCTGCTGGCGCTGGTGCTGCAACTGGCGTTGTCGCAGTTGCCGGTGGTCGCAGGCATCCACTACGCCGATCCGCGCCCGGGAACGCCAACGGCCAGATACACGTCGGGCCCCTACGTGAACTCGCTGTCATGGGACCTGCGGCTGCCGGTGCGCGGCCGGGTCAACGGCGAAGGCTTCCTCGCGCCGTTCGAATACGAAACCGGCAAGCCGGTGATCGGCCTGTTCGGCGACAGCTTCGTCGAGGGGCTGATGGTGCCGTTCGACGAATCGCTGGCCGGCCAGTTGCAGGCTCGCGCCGCCGCGTCGCCGAATGCAGGCCTGCCGACGAGCGCGTACAACTTCGGCTTCAGCGCGGCGGCGCTGCCGCACTACCTCGGCCTGGGGCGGGAGCTCGCGGCCCGCTACCAGCTCGACTCGGCCGTGCTGGTCGTGATCCCGGGCGACTACGACGAGGGCTTCTACTCGACCGAAGGCCAATATAGCTGGGCCGACGACAACGGCGACGACGCCCCGCGGCCGGGCGAGCCGCTGATCCGGCTGACCGAGACGCGGTCGCGCAACGCGCTGAAGAAAACCTTGCGCCAGGTCGCGCTCTACCGCTACCTGCACGGCAACCTGCTGTTCGAAGTGCTGCCGCTGTTCAAGCATCCGTCCGAAGGCCGCTGCGAGCCGGCTCGCCTGACGACGGCCGACGAGCAGCGGATCGATCGCTACGTCGCCGAGTTGCCCGACGCGTTGAAGCTGCCGCCCGAGCGCATCGTCATGGTCTTCAACCGCAACCCGTACGCGACGCTGATCTACGATCCGATCGACCGTCCGGCGAGCGTCGCGCCGCCGTGCCCGAGCCGCGATTCGCTGGCGCTGGACCGGCTGGAGCGCGTCGCGGGCGAGCGCGGCGTGCGCATCGTCGACACCACGCCGATGCTGCTCGACGAATACCGCCGCCATCGCCGTCTGCTCGATTTCACGCCGGTCGACCGGCACTGGAACGGCCGGACGATCAGCCTGGTCGCCGCCTCGATCGTCGATGCGCTGGCGCGGCGGCCCGCCGGGGCGCCGGCGAACGCGCGGCCGGCGAGCGGACGCCCGACCGAGTGATGCGCCGGACGGACGTCACGCGAACGTGATCGCGTGACGGCGCTCTTGGCGCTCCAGGTGCGGAATGACGTTGAAGCTGAGCAGCCGGAACGAGCCGCCGCCGGCGATCAGCTCGCAAAAGCCGCTGTTGCGGAACTGCAGGTTCAGCTCGATCGCGACCGACGCCGGCGCGCCCAGCATCTGCGCGACGCCGCGGCCGATCGCGCCGCCCGAGCTGACCAGCAGGATGTTGTCGTCGCGGCGCGTCTCGCGCACCGACTGCGTCCACGCGTCGTCGATGCGCCGGCCGAACTCGCCCCAGGTCTCGGGCAGGCCGCTCAGGCCGTCGGCGGCCCAGGCGAGCATCGCCGCGCGGAACTGGCGCCAGTACCCGGCGTAGTCGGTGCGCTGCGCGTCGATCGGATTCAGGCCCGTATGGGCGCGGAACATCGGCTCGGCATGGTATTCGTCCAGGCCCGGATGCGTCCGCACGTCGACCTGCTGGCCCAGAACGTCCAACACGCCGGCGGCGGTCTCGCGCTGCCGGCGCAGCGTGCCGGTCATCACGCGCGAGAAGCGCAGGCCGCGCTCGGCGAAGTACTCGCCGAGCCAGCGGGCCTGCTGATGGCCGAGCTCGGACAGGCGATCGTAGTCGCTGGTGCCGAACGACGCCTGCGCATGACGCACCAGATAGATCATTGCCACGATAAGGATCTCCTCGATTCGGTCCGGCAGATTAGCATCCGTTACCATCTCGACATGAAACTGCTGGCCTTCTGGGGCGTCTGGCTGCACATGACGGTCTCCATCCTGGGGATCCTGATGTACGTGATCTCGACGCATGCGCTGCAGCAGCACCGCCACCCGGCCGCCGCGGTGAGCTGGATGCTGTGCTTCTTCTTCGTCCCTTACCTCGCGCTGCCCGCTTACCTGTTCTTCGGTCAGCGCAAGATCCGGCCGGGCAGCGCCGACTCGCCGCTGCCGCTGCCGATCGCGCCGTCGATGACGCCCGGACGCCACTGGCTGTCGTCGATGCTGATGACGCTCGGCGCGCTGCCCGCCCGCGCCGAGGGCCGACTGACGCTGCACGTCGACGCCGGGCAGGCCGAGGCGGCGCTATGGCGGCTGGTCGACGGCGCGCGATCGCGGCTGCTGGTCAGCACCTACGTGCTCGGCGACGACCGCATCGGACGAATGCTGATCGAGCGGCTCGCGCGACGCGCGCGCGAAGGCATCGAAGTCTATCTGCTGCTCGACGGCGTCGGCTGCCTGCGCGTGCCGGCCAGCCAGCTCGCGCCGCTGGTGTCGGCGGGCGGACACGTGGCGCGCGCGTTTCCGCCGCTGCGCCGGCTGCTGCACCGGCAGTCGAACATCCGCAACCACCGCAAGCTGGTCTGCGTCGACGGCCATCTGCTGTGGTCGGGCGGACGCAATTTCGCCGACGAGTACTTCGCGGGCAACGCCGAGCGCGACGCGTGGTTCGACCTGACCTTCGACGTCGACGGCCCGCTGGCCGCCGACGGCGAGACGATCTTTCGCCATGACTGGGCGCTGGCGACCGGGCTGTCGCTGCCGGCCGCCGCGGCGGCGTGCGAGCCGGACGACGCCGTCGATGCCGCCGATGCCGATGCCGTCGATGCCGATGCCGATGCCGATGCCGATGCCGATGCCGATGCCGATGCCGATGCCGCCGATGCCGATGCCGCCGATGCGGCGGCCAGCGACGTGCAGTTGCTGCCGTCGGGCCCGGACCAGCCGATCGATTCGCTCGAGGCGCTGCTGGTCACCGCGTGCTTTCGCGCGCGGCGACGGATCCTGATCGTCACCCCTTACCTGATCCCGAACAGCTCGCTGCTGCAGGCGATGATGCTGGCGGCGCGCCGCCAGGTGCAGATCGACGTGGTGATCCCGAGGCGATCCAACCACCGGCTGGCCGACTACGCGCGCAGCCGCGCGATCCGGCAACTCGCGACAGCCGGCGTGCGGATCTGGCTCGCGCCGAGGATGAACCACGCGAAGGCCTGCGTGTTCGACGACCTGGCGCTGTGCGGCAGCGCCAATCTCGATTCGCGCAGCCTTTTCCTGAACTTCGAGGTCACCGCGGTGTTCTACCGCGCCGAGGTCGGCGCCGAGGTGGCGGCGTGGATCGAGGCGCGACGCGCCGAATCGCGGCGCTACGAGCCGCGGCCGGTCACGCTGGCCCGCGACCTGTTCGAGGGCGCGGTGCTATGGCTGGGCTTTCAGTTGTAACATGGCCCGATGCGACCGATCCTCGACGAAACGCACATCCATCCGGCCATCCGCGAACGGATCCGGACGCTGCACGCCGACGTGCTCGACGAAGTCCGCCGCGCGATATCCGGCCAGCGGATCGTCGTCGTCGGCATGAAGCAGAACCCGTTTCCGCGCAAGGCGCGGCGCCTGCTCGACGGCAGGGGGCTGCCTTACACGTATCTCGAATATGGCAGCTACCTGAGCCAGTGGCGCCGCCGCAATGCGCTGAAGATGTGGACCGGCTGGCCGACGATGCCGCAGGTGTTCATCAACGGCATGCTGATCGGCGGCGCCGACGATCTGGCCCGGCTGCTCGACAGCGGCGAGATCGACGTGATGCTGCGCCAGCCCTACCCCTGAACGGACATCGCGCCGGCGCGATCCCGGGATGAACGAATCCCGGTACGGACGCTAGTTCTCGGCCAGCCGCGAGTGCGCGGGCAGCCCGGCGCGCAGGAAATCCATCTGGTCGCCGAGCACGTGTCCCTTGCGCGCCTGCAGGATCAGGTCCTCCCAGCGGCTGGGCACGTAGGGCACGTACAGCAGCGGCATCCTCGCCTCTTCGGGCGTCTTGTTGGCCTTGCGCTGGTTGCAGGGCCGGCAGGCGCTGACGACGTTCATCCAGGTATCGCGCCCGCCGCGCGAGAACGGCAGGACGTGCTCGCGCTCGAGCGCGGCCGGCGGGAACACCTGGCCGCAATACGCGCAGGTCATCCGGTCGCGGCGAAACAGCTTGTCGTTCAGCCGGGTCAGCCGCGGCTGCGCGCGCAGCAGGCGGCCCGCCACGCATTGGCCGCGGACCGCCAGGATCGGGCGCACGTCGATGATCGAGCGGCGCGAGGTCAGCCGCGATACGCCGCCGTGCAAGGTCGCGCAGACCTCGCCGTACGAGTACGCGACCGAATCGGTCGCGTAGTAGTGAGCGGCCTCCTCGACGTCGATCCACGCCTCGGGAATGCCGCTGATGTCCAGCTTGAGAACCGATGGCCACATCTCGATCCCTTTCCTGTCGTCGGTGTCCTTGCCATCGGAACCTCGAACACATCGAATGGAACAGATTACCTGCCAGATCGCATCGCTTATAGCATATCGCGCTGCCGCATGGCACGCCGGCGGCGCGCGCGGCGGCCGCGATCGGCCGATGCGTGGGGCGCGCGCCACGCGCCGCGGGGGTAAGCTAGAACCTGTTCACTCAAAGCTCGAACCCACGCCGACGGGCTCGGGGGAGGACGACATGGACGAGAACGACGACTTTTCCTCGACCGTCAAGGCGCGCACGCGCCACGAGCACGGCCTGCGCGGCGACTACTCGTCGATGCGCGCCGACTACACGGTCGAGCAGCGCTACGAGCGCTACAGCGACGCCCACCAGGACGTCTGGCGGCGGCTGGTCGCCCGCCAGGGCGCGCTGCTGCCCGGGCGCGCGTGCGACAGCTTCGTCGACGCGGTCCGGCGGCTCGATTTCGCGGCGGCGATCCCGCGTTTCGACGCGGTCAACGCCGCGCTGCACGCGGCCACGCGCTGGCAGCTCGTGCCGGTGCCGGGCCTGCTGCCCGACGAGGTGTTCTTCTCGCACCTGGCGGCCCGGCGCTTTCCGGTCACCGTCTGGATCCGTGAACCCGAAGAGTTCGACTACATCGTCGAACCCGATCTGTTCCACGATTTCTTCGGCCACGTGCCGATGCTGTTCGATCCGGTGATCGCCGACTACCTGCAGGCCTACGGCCAGGGCGGCCTGAAGGCGGCGACGCTCGGCGGGCTCAAGTACCTGGCGCGGCTGTACTGGTACACGATCGAGTTCGGGCTGATCGCCGAGCACGGCGCGCTGCGCGCTTATGGCGCCGGCATCCTGTCGTCGCCGGCCGAGATCCACCACGCGATCGAGTCACCGGACCCGCACCGGCTCGAGTTCGACCTGGTGCGCGTGATGCAGACGCGCTACCTGATCGACGATTTCCAGCACACGTACTTCGTCATCGATTCGTTCGATCAGTTGTTCCGCGAGACCGCGCCGGATTTCTCGCTGCTGTACCGGGCGCTGGCGCGGCTGCCGGAGCTCGATCCGGATCGCGTCGAGGCCGGCGAGGCCGAGGTCGGACCGGATCGCGTCGAGGCGGGTCAAGCCGAGACCGGACCGGATCGCGGCGATCCGGCCCCGGCCGATCCGGAGCGCGGCGACGCGGACGGAGTCAGCGCTGGCAAGCCAGCCGGTTGATCGCGCGCTGGGCGGCCGCCATCCCCATCGCCGCCGTGACGCCGACGGCCGATCCGTAGCCGGCGCAGTTCAGCGGCGCGCCGCCGCCCGCGCGCCCCGCCCCGCTCGCGTCCGGCAGCGCCCGCGCCTGCTCGTCGCTGAAGATCGCGTCGACCCGGAAGCGTTGACCGGGATCGCGCGGGAAACCGTGTTCGCGGCGCAGGCGCGCCCTCACCGACGACAGCAGCGCGTCGCCGCGCGTGCGGGCGAGGTCGTCGCAGCGCAGACGCAGCGGATCGGTGCGGCCGCCGGCGGCGCCGCAGACGATGACCGGCCGGCCGCCGCGGCGCGCCCAGGCGATCAGCGCCGCCTTGGCGCGCGGCTGGTCGATCGCGTCGACGATGACGTCGGCCGTCGGCACGATCGTCGCGACGTTGTCCGCATCGACGAAATCGTCGACGACGTCGACGCGGCAGTCGGCGGCGATGTCGGCGATGCGCGCGGCCATCACCTCGACCTTGGCGGCGCCCAGCGTCGACGCCAGCGCGTGGATCTGGCGATTGACGTTGGACTCGGCGACGTGGTCCATGTCGATCAGCGTCAGGCGGCCGACCGCCGAGCGGGCCAGCGCCTCGGCGCACCACGAGCCGACGCCGCCGATGCCGACGACGACGACGTGCGCGGCGCGCAGCCGGGCCAGGCCCGCCGCGCCGTACAGCCGCCCGAGCGCGCCGAAGCGGCGGTCTTCGGCCGGGTCGACCGGATACGGAAGCGGAGGCGGATCGGCCACGTGCGCGGGCGGATCGGCCGAGTGCGCGGACGGAACGAGCGCGGGATCGTTCAAGGAATCAGCAGCGTCGAGCCGGTGGTCTTGCGCGATTCCAGATCGCGGTGCGCGCGCGCGACCTCGGCCAGCGGATAGCGCTGGTCGATGCGGATCCGGATCTTGCCCGAGCTGACCAGCTTCATCAGCTCGCCGGACATCTGATCGAGGTTGGCGCGGTTGGCCGTGTGCACGAGCAGCGTCGGGCGCGTCAGGTACAGCGAGCCCTTGAGCGCCGTCAGCGCCATCGGCGGCACCGGCCCCGACGCGTTGCCGAACGACACCATCAGGCCGAACGGCTGCAGGCAGTCGAGCGAGGTCTGGAACGTGTCCTTGCCGACCGAGTCGTAGACGACCGGCACCATCGCGCCGCCGGTGATCTCGCGCACGCGCTCGACGACGTTCTCCTTGCGGTACAGGATCGTGTGGTCGCAGCCATGGGCGCGCGCCAGCTCGGCCTTCTCCTCGGAGCCGGCGGTGCCGATGACGGTGACGCCCAGCGCCTTGGCCCACTGCATCGCGATCAGCCCGACGCCGCCGGCCGCCGCGTGGAACAGGATCGTCTGGCCCTTCTGCAGCCGGTACGTGCGGCGGAACAGGTACTGCACCGTCAGGCCCTTGAGCATCATCGCCGCGCCGGTGTCGAAATCGATCGACCGCGGCAGCTTGACGAGCTGCTTGGCCGGCAGGTTGCGCAGCTCGGCATAAGCGCCGGTCGGGCCGCCCGCGTAGGCGACGCGATCGCCGGGCTTGACGTGGGTGACGCCCTCGCCGACGGCGGTGACGACGCCCGACCCCTCGGTGCCCAGGCCGCCGGGCAGCGGTTGCGGATACAGGCCGGTGCGGAAATAGACGTCGATGAAGTTCAGGCCGATCGCGCGCTGCTCGACCTGCGCCTCGCCCGGTCCGGGCGCGCCGACCTCGACGTCGACGTACTGCATGACCTCGGGACCGCCAGTGGCCTCGATCCGGATTGCCTTGGGCATCAATCGCTCCTCGTATCCGTGGTGGGGACGTTCGTCGGGCGCTAAGTGTACCGCGCGTCCGTCGCGCGCGCGTAGTGCTCCTGCCCGCCTGTCCGGCGTCCTTAGCGAGGCGCGTGTCGGAAGCCCGAAGCCCGAAGTTTGAAGTCCGAAGTCCGAAGTCCGACGCCGAACGCCGGACGATCGATGCCCCGCTGCCCGGCGCGCCGCGGACGCTTCAGCGCAGCATCGGCAGGTCCAGCCCTTTCTCGCGCGCGCAGGCGATCGCCTCCGGATAGCCGGCGTCGGCATGACGCATGACGCCCGTGGCCGGATCGTTCCACAGCACGCGCTCGATGCGCCGCGCCGCCGCGGGCGATCCGTCGCAGACGATGACCACGCCGGCGTGCTGCGAATAGCCGATGCCGACGCCGCCGCCATGGTGCAGGCTGACCCAGGTCGCGCCGCCGGCCGTGCTCAGCAGCGCGTTGAGCATCGGCCAGTCCGACACCGCGTCCGAGCCGTCGCGCATGCGCTCGGTCTCGCGGTTCGGCGACGCCACCGAGCCGGCATCCAGGTGATCGCGGCCGATGACGATCGGCGCCTTCAGCTCGCCGCTGGCCACCATCTGGTTGAACGCCAGCCCCGCGCGGTGCCGCTCGCCCAGGCCCACCCAGCAGATCCGCGCCGGCAGTCCCTGGAACGCGATCCGGTCGCGCGCCATGTCCAGCCAGCGGTGCAGCGCCGCGTCGTCGGGGAACAGCTCCTTCATCTTCTCGTCGGTGCGGTGGATGTCCTGCGGGTCGCCGGACAGCGCGACCCAGCGGAACGGCCCCTTGCCGCGGCAGAACAGCGGCCGGATGTACGCCGGCACGAAACCGGGGAAATCGAAGGCGTCGGCCACGCCTTCGTCGAACGCCACCTGCCGGATGTTGTTGCCGTAGTCGACGGTCGGCACGCCCATCCGCCGGAACGCCAGCATCGCCCGGACGTGCTCGGCGATCGATGCGCGCGCGGCCCGCTCGACGCCAGCCGGGTCGCCGCGCCGCTCGGCGAGCCAGCGCTCGACGCTCCAGCCGAGCGGCAGGTAGCCGTTGACCAGGTCGTGCGCCGAAGTCTGGTCGGTGACGATGTCGGGCCGCGGCCCGCCAGCCTGCGCGCGCCGCGCCAGTTCGGGCACGATCTCGGCCGCGTTGCCCAGCAGCCCGACCGAGATCGCGCGCCGCTCGCGCGTGGCCTGCTCGATCAGCGCCAGCGCCTCGTCGAGCGAGTCGGCGCGATGATCGAGGTAGCGGGTGCGCAGCCGGAACTCGATCCGCGACGGCTGGCACTCGACGGCCAGCACGCAGGCGCCGGCCAGCACGCCGGCCAGCGGCTGCGCGCCGCCCATTCCGCCGAGCCCCGCGGTCAGGATCCACCGGCCGGCCAGGTCGCCGCCGTAGTGCTGCCGGCCCGCCTCGGCGAAGGTCTCGTAGGTGCCCTGCACGATGCCCTGCGCGCCGATGTAGATCCACGAGCCGGCCGTCATCTGGCCGAACATCATCAGGCCGGCGCGGTCCAGCGCGTCGAAGGTCTCCCAGGTCGCCCAGCGCGGCACCAGGTTCGAGTTGGCGATCAGCACGCGCGGGGCGTCCGGATGCGTACGGAACACGCCGACCGGCTTGCCCGACTGGATCAGCAGCGACTCGTCCTCGCCGAGCCGGCGCAGGCTGTCGAGGATCGCCTCGAAGCACGCCCAGTCGCGCGCCGCCTTGCCGATGCCGCCGTAGACGACCAGTTCGTCGGGCCGCTCGGCGACGTCCGGATCGAGGTTGTTCTGGATCATCCGGTAGGCGGCCTCGATCAGCCAGTTGCGGCAGCTCAGCGTCGGGCCTCGCGGCGCGCGGACGACGCGCGGCCCCGGGCGGGCGCCGACCGCCGGCGCGTTGGACAACGGATCAACGGCATTCATCATGGTCTCCCGGAGAGGTTGTCGATCGGCGCGGCCCCGGACGCGCTCGGCAGCAGCGCGCGGATCGGTGCCGGCCACGCATCGCGCAGCGCCCACGCGCGCATCGCCTCGACGTCGGGCGCCAGCAGCCGATCCCGGTCGAGGAACGCGACGCGCTCGCGCACCGAGGCGAGCTCGGCCTCGACCGCCGCCGAGCTGCGCAGCGGCCGGTGGAACTCGATGCCCTGCGCGGCCGCCATCGCCTCGATGCCGACGATGACCGCCGTGTTGCGCACCATGTCGTGCAGCCGGCGGGCGGCGAACGTCGCCATCGACACGTGGTCTTCCTGGTTGGCCGACGTCGGCAGGCTGTCGACGCTGGCCGGATGCGCGAGCGACTTGTTCTCGGACGCCAGCGCCGCCGCCGTCACGTGCGCGATCATGAACCCGGAGTTGACGCCGCCGTCGCGCACGAGGAACGGCGGCAGGCCGGACAGGTCCGCGTCGATCAGCAGCGCGATCCGCCGCTCGGCGATCGCGCCGATCTCGGCGATCGCCAGCGCCAGCAGGTCGGCCGCGAACGCGACCGGCTCGGCGTGGAAGTTGCCGCCCGACAGCACGTCGATCGGCTCGTCGGCGAAGATCAGCGGATTGTCGGAGGCCGCGTTGGCCTCGATGCCGAGCACGCGCGCCGCGTGCGCGATCGCGTCCAGGCACGCGCCCATGACCTGCGGCACGCAGCGGATCGAATAAGGATCCTGCACGCGCCCGCACGACTGGTGCGAGCCGACGATCGCGCTGTCGGCCAGCAGCGCGCGCAGCGCCGCGGCGACCGCGATCTGGCCGGGCTGGCCGCGCGCCGCGTGGATCCGCGGATCGAGCGGACGCACCGAACCCTTGATCGCTTCGAGCGACAGCGCGCTGGCCGTCAGGCCGGCCGCGAACACGCGCTCGGCGTCGAACAGCGCCGACAGCGCCAGCGCGGTCGACACCTGCGTGCCGTTGAGCAGCGCCAGCCCTTCCTTGGGTCCCAGCTCGAGCGCGGCCAGGCCCGCGTGCCGCAGCGCCCGCGCCGCGTCGACTGCCTGCCCGGCGATCGTCGCTTGCCCCTGGCCGATCAGCACGCAGGCCAGGTGCGCGAGCGGCGCCAGGTCGCCCGACGCGCCGACCGAACCCTGCGCCGGGATGACCGGCAGCACGTCGGCGTTCAACAGCGCGAGCAGCGCCGCGACGACCTCGCGCCGCACCCCCGCATGCCCGCGCGCCAGGCTGACGGCCTTGCTGGCCAGCACCAGCCGCACGACGCCGGGCGGCAGCGGCGGCCCGGTGCCGACGCTGTGCGACAGCACCAGGTTGCGCTGCAGCTCGGCCAAGCGCGGCGCCGGAACGATCGTCTGCGCGAGCTTGCCGAAACCGGTGTTGACGCCGTAGACGACGCGCCCGGCCGCGACCAGGCGTCCGACCGCGTCGCCGGCCCGGTCGATCGCCGCCCAGGCCGGATCGGCGAGCCGCACCTGGACGACGCCGCGCTCGATCGCCGACCACTGGTCCAGACGGACGTGGCCGGGGTCGAGCACGCAGACCGGCCGTCGATCGGCGCTCGACGATGGAATCCGCGCGGCATCAACGGTCACGGTACGCTCCTGCCCGGCTGATGTGGGGAGATCCACCACACCAGCGTCGTAGTCAGCTTATCGCCGCGCGTCGGCGCTGTCACGCCCGCGAGTCCGGCGCGGAGGCTGTCCGCGCGCGCCGCGGCGCACGGTACCCGCGCCCGCCGACCGCTCAGAGGCTGAGAGTTTTTCGGCCGTGCCCGAAAGGCGCGTCCAAGCGCCCCGGATCTAGGCGCAAAGCGCAGCCATAGCTCGGGCTATGGCGAGCATTTGCAACGACGAGCCGGGGCGTTTGGACGTGCAAGGCGGGCATGGACGAAAGACTCTCAGCCTCTCAGTGCGTCGCCGCCGCCATCGCCTCGACGCGAATCTCTTCGGTCAGTCGCGCCTTGATCCGCATGAACTCGGGCGAGGTCTTGACCGTGTAGTGGCGCGGATGCGGAAAGTCGACCGGGATCTCGGCCTTGATCCGGCCCGGCCGCGCGCTGAGCACGACGACGCGGCTGGCCATGAAGATCGCCTCGTCGATGTCGTGGGTGATGAACATCACGGTCTTGCGCGCGTTTTCCCAGATCCGCAGCAGCAGCTCCTGCATCAGCACGCGGGTCTGGTTGTCGAGCGCGCCGAACGGCTCGTCGAGCAATAAGATCTTAGGGTCGTTGGCCAGCGCGCGGGCGATCGCGGTGCGCTGCTGCATGCCGCCCGACAACTGCTTAGGGTAATGGTCCTCGAAGCCGCGCAGGCCGACCTCGCCGATGAAATGCTCGCTGATCCGGCGCTGCTCGGCCTCGCCGACGCGGCGCTCGCGCAGGCCGAAGCAGATGTTCTGCCGCACCGTCAGCCAAGGGAACAGCGTATAGCTCTGGAACACGACGCCGCGGTCGGCGCCCGGCCCCGTGACCGGCTGGCCGTCGAGCAGGATCCGGCCGGTGCTCGCGGTCTCCAGACCGGCCACCAGGCGCAGCAGCGTCGACTTGCCGCAGCCCGAGGGCCCGAGCACGGTGATGAAGTCGTTGTCGGCGATCGTCAGGTCGATCGGCTGCAGGGCCTGCGTCGGCGGGCCGCCGCGCACGCCGTCGAAGCGCTTGGAGACGTCGCGGATGTCCAGATGGCTCATCGCAGCGCGCTCCACGCGAACAGCGACTGGTTGACGCGCTTGAACGCCAGGTCGGACACCAGGCCGATCAGGCCGATGACCAGGATGCCGAAGATGATCTGGTCGGTCGCCAGCAGCGCCTGGCTGTCGGTGATCATGTGGCCGATGCCCGACGAGGCGCCGATCAGCTCGGCGACGATCACGTAGGTCCACGCCAGGCCGAGCACCTGGCGCAGCGCCTCGGCGATCTCGGGCGCGGCGCTGGGCAGCAGCACGCGGCGGATGATGCCGGTATCGGTCGCGCCCAGCGTGTACGCGGCCTCGACCAGGTCGCGCCGGGTGGCGCCGACGATCATCACGATCATCAGCGTGAGCTGGAAGAACGAGCCGAGGAAGATCACCGCCAGCTTCTGCGCCTCGCCGATGCCGGCCCACAGGATCAGCAGCGGGATGAACGCCGACGCCGGCAGGTAGCGGGCGAACGACACGAAGGGCTCGAAGAACGCCTCGACCGGCTTGTACGCGCCCATCGCGACGCCCAGCGGCACGGCGATCAGCGCGGCGATGACGAAGCCGCCGACGACGCGCCAGACCGTCATGCCGATGTCGTGCAGGAATCCCTGCTCGCTCAGCAGCTCCCAGCCGCCGCGCAGCATCTGCATCGGCGACGCGAGGAAGGTCGGCGACACGAAGCCGCCGACGGTGGCCAGCGTCCAGGCGGCGAAGAAGACGACGAAGAACGCGATGCCGAGCGCCACGCGGGCGCCCGGCCTGACCGGCACGAGCGGTTTCATGAACGATCAGGTTCTCAGCCGTTACTTGAGGAACTGCGTGTCGACCAGCGCGTCCAGGTCGGGAATCTTCTTGATGATGCCGATCTCGAGCAGCAGGTCGGCGGCCTCTTTCGAGAACTTCTGGATCTCGCCGTTGAAGAACGCGACGTTGGCCGCGCGGTCGGACCAGCGCAGCATCGATTGCGACTTCTCGAAGGCCTCGGCGCTCTGCTTGACGTCGGCGCCCATGATCCCGTAGCTCTTCTGCGGATCCTTGGCGATCATGTCGAGCGCCTCGAAATAGCTGTCGGCCAGCGCCTTGGCGGCCTTCGGGTTGTCCTTCAGGAACTTCGGCGCGCAGCCGAAGCTGTCGAGCACGGCCGGATAGTCGAGCGTCGTCGCGATGATCTTGCCGGCGTTCGGCGCGCCGCGCACGACCGACAGGTAAGGCTCGTAGGTCATCGCCGCGTCCAGGTCGCCGGCGCCCGCGACGAAGGCGTTGGCGGCCGCCTGCGGCTCGAGGTTGACGATCTTGACGTCGCTCGGCGACAGGCCGTTCTTCTTCAACATGTACGCCAGCACGAAATAAGGGCTGGTGCCGGGCGCGGACGCGGCGACCGTCTTGCCCTTGAGGTCGGCGATCTTGCCGATCCCGTTGCGCACGACCATGCCGTCGGCGCCGTAGCTCTTGTCCATCTGGAAGATCTGCGTGCCGGCGACGCCGTTGGCGTTCCAGACGATCCAGGTCTCGATCGTCGTCGCCGCGCACTGGATGTCGCCGGAGGCCAGCGCCAGGTGGCGATCCTTCTGCGGGATCTTGCGCAGCGTGACGTCCAGGCCGTTCTTCTTGAAGATGCCGGCCTCCTTGGCGAGCGTCAGCGGCGCGAAGCCGGTCCAGCCGGACACGCCGACGCCGACCTTGGTCTCCTGCGCCTGGGCGCCGGCGGCGATCGACAGGCCTGCGGCCAGGGCCGCGCCGGCGACCGAGACCAGCCGGCGGCGCGCGAGCGGACGCCACGGGAACGCGAAACGATTCATCAGGAATCTCCAGAAAGACAGGTCGCGAACCGCGGCGGCTGGCCCGGTCCCCGGCGAAGCCGACGGCAAGCGCGCGCCCGCCCCGGCGGCCCGCGCAGTGTAGGCGGGCCGCCGAACGAGCGTCAATCAGGGAAACGGAGCGCCCGCGCGAACGCGCAAGAAGAACGTGCAAGAAGCGCGCCCGCGCAGGCGGCGGGCGCGCGTCAGATTCTCAGATGACCCTGCGCTCGCGCAGGCCGGCGCGGGCGGCCGCGTCGTATCCGAGCGATTCGAGCACCTCGTCGGTGTGCTCGCCGAGCAGCGGCGCGCGGCGCTGGATGCCGCCGCCGGACACCGACAGGCCGATCGGCACGCGCGCGACCGGCGCCGGGCTCGGCAGGCCCGGGTAGTCGACCGGCTGCAGGATGCCCATCGCCCGCACCTGCGGATGATCGAGCGCCTGCTGCGGGCTGAGCACCGCGCCGCACGGCACCTTGGCCTCGGTCAGTTCCCGGCGCGCCTCGTCGAGCGTGCGCCCGGCGCACCAGCGGCTCATCCGTTCGCTGATGATCTCGCCGTTGTCGCCGCGCTTCTGGTCGGTGTCGAAACGCGGATCGTCGATCCAGCCCGGCTCGCCGACCAGCTTGCACCAGCGCGCGAACAGCGGATTGCCGACGACCTGGACCAGCAGCCAGCCGTCCTTGCAGCGATAGACGTCGGACGGCCCGGCCGACTGCGCGCGGTTGCCCGACGCGACGCGGTTGATGTCGATGACCGACTGTTCGATCAGCGGCACGTTGTTCAGCGAGATCGCCGTGCCCAGCAGCGAGGTGGTGACCATCTGCCCGCGGCCGCTGCGCTGCCTCTCGTACAGCGCGGCCAGCGTGCCGAACGCGCTGTGCAGCGCGGTGCCGAAATCGACCCAGTTGACCGCCGCGCGATACGGGTGCTCGGGCGTGCCGCCCATGAACAGCGTGCCGGACATCGCCTGGCCGATGCCGTCGAAGCCCACGTCGGTCGCCATCGGACCGACCGGACCGAACGCCGACACGTGGGTCAGGATGATGTCGGGCTTGATCGCCTTCAGGCTTTCGTAGTCCAGGCCCATCGCCTCGAGCGTCTGCAACGGCAGGTTGGCCAGCACGACGTCGGCGGTCCGGACCAGCTTGCGGACGATCTCGCGGCCCTCTTCCTTCATCGGGTTGAGCGTGACCGACAGCTTGTTGCGGCCCATCTGCATGAAACCGGCGCCCTGGCCGTCCTCGGTGATCGGCGTCGTGTAGCGATCCTCGCTGCCGTCGAGCTTCTCGATGCGGATCACCTCGGCGCCGTACTCGCCCAGGATCGTCGCGCAATAAGGGCCGGCGATGTACCGGCCGAAATCGAGCACGCGCACGCCGGCCAGCAGCGGCTTGCCATCGGCGGTCGTGGTGGCGGACGGGGCTCCCGTTCCGGGTGGGGCGGCTTGGGTCATGACGTTCCTTTGGCATTCAGGGGGGCGATGCCCCGGATGGCGGGCGCGGGCGGCGCCTCGGCGGCGGTGATACGGTACCGTCTGCGCGGCGTCCGCCTCGACGTTTCATTGGACAGAACGCCGGCGCCGCAACGACGCGGCTGTCGCCGGCACGCATCGCCGCGGGTCGGATCTCCAGGCGAACCGGCCCGAAAGCTGGCAAGATCCACCGGGCAATCGCGTCACCGCAAATCATAGATGCCCATGCACGACCTCGAACATCTGCAATCCCAGCTCCCGCCCGGCCCGCTGCTCGACACCCTGGGCGGCGCACGCGTGCTGTCCGTCGACGCGCAGGGCTCGCCGCGCGTCGAGTTCACCGCCCGCCCCGAGTTCTGCCATACGAACGGCACGATCGTGCAGGGCGGCTTCGTCACCGCCTGGCTCGATTTCGCGATGGCCTTCGCGACGGCGCTGCGCACCGAGGGGCGCAGCGGCGTCGCCAGCCTGGACATCAACGTCAGCTTCCTCGAGCGCGTCGGCCCGGGCAAGGTCATCGTCGAAGGCCGCGTCCGGCGTCTCGGCAAACGGGTCGCGTTCCTCGAGGCGACGCTGTTCGACGAGCGCGGCACCGAGCTGGCGACCGCCACCTCGACCGGGATGCTGGTACCGCGCTGAGCGCGGGCGGGCCTCGCCGGCCGGCCGACGTCGATGCGCTAACATCGGCGCGTTCGTCGACAACAGGAGGCCGAGAGGATGACATCACCGCACAACAGGATCGCGCTGGTCACCGGCGCGGGGACCGGCGTCGGCAAGGCGGCGGCGCTGGCGCTGCTGGCCGACGGCTACCGCGTGGCGTTCGCCGGCCGGCGACCCGAGCCGCTCGCGGGCGATCGCCGAATCGGGCGCCGCCGACCGCGCGCTGGCGGTGCCGACCGACGTGTCGGATCCGGCGGCCGTCAAGGCGCTGTTCGACCGGATCCGCGACACCTGGGGGCGATTGGACCTGCTGTTCAACAACGCCGGCATCGGCGCGCCGGCGGTCCCGCTCGAGGACCTGACGTTCGAGCAATGGAAGAACGTCGTCGACATCAACCTGACCGGCATGTTCCTGTGCATCCAGCAGGCGTTCGCGCTGATGAAGAGCCAGACGCCGCGCGGCGGCCGGATCATCAACAACGGATCGATCTCCGCGCACGCGCCGCGCCCGAACTCGATCGCCTATACGTCGACCAAGCACGCGGTGACCGGCCTGACCAAGTCGGCGTCGCTGGACGGACGCAAGTACGACATCGCCTGCGGGCAGATCGACATCGGCAACGCGCTGACCGACATGGCCCGGCGCATGACGCAGGGCGTGCCGCAGGCCAACGGCCAGATCGCGGTCGAGGCGGTGATGGACGTGAACATCGTCGCCGACGCGATCGTCCACATGGCGAGCCTGCCGCTGGAGGCCAACGTGCAGTTCATGACGGTGATGGCGACCAAGATGCCGTTCGTCGGCCGGGGCTGAAGCCGCCGGGCGCCAGGCCTCGCGAGTTGCGCCGACGCGTTGCTCGCCAGCAGGACGCCGATAGCGGCCCCGAATGTCACACGCCCCAGCAACAGGCGACTCCTCCGTCGAAAATCGAGCGAGTCGCCGATGCCGGCACCGCCTTGCAGGGACTGCTTGCGCGTCGGCCCGCGCTCAGAATCCGTGAACGAATCGGCCGCGTCCGAGCGGCGCGTCAGGGCGGTTCCGATCGTTCACAGATTCTCATCCCCTGAGGACGTCGCCGACCACGCCGTCGGACAGCATCTTGCCGAACTCGGCGTCGTCGATCGACAGGAACTCGCCGAGCACCTCGCGCGTGTGCTGGCCCAGCAGCGGCGGCGGCAGCCGGTACTCGACCTGCGTTTCCGAGAAGCGGAACGGGCTGGCGATGCCCGGCACCTTGACGCCGAACGGGTGATCGAGCTCGATCGTGTTCTGGTGGGCGATCGAATGCGGATGCTCGAGCGCCTGCTTGTAGTCGTTGATCGGCCCGGCCGGCACGCCGACGTCGTAGAGGATGTCTTCCCACTCGGCGCGCGTCTTCTGCTTGAGCGCCGCCGACAGTTCGTCGAACAGCGCCGGGAAATTCGCCAGGCGTCCGCCGTTGGCGGCGAAGCGCGGATCGGTCGCCAGCTCGGGCCGGCCGATCGCGCCGCACAGCTTCACGAACTGGCTCTGGTTGCCGCAGGCGATGATCATCTGGCCGTCGGAGCACGGGAACACGCCATAAGGAGCGATGTTCGGCGACGCGTTGCCGGTGCGCACCGGCGGCGTACCGCTGAGCAGGTAGTTCATCGCCGCGCCCGAGCTGACCGCCAGCGCGACGTCGTGCAGCGAGATGTCGATGTACTGGCCCTGCCCGGTCGCCTGGCGGTGATACAGCGCGGCGATCATCGCCACCGTCGAGTACATGCCGGTGAACAGGTCGACGACCGGCAGGCCCATCCGCTGCGGCCCGGCGCCCGGCAGGCCGTCGCGCTCGCCGGTCACGCTCATCAGGCCGCCGAGGCCCTGGAACAGGTAGTCGTAGCCGGGCCGCTCGGCGTGCGGGCCGGTCTGCCCGAAGCCGGTCAGCGACAGGTAGACGACGTCGGGACGGATCTTGCGGATGCTCTGGTAGTCGAGGCCGTACTTGGCCAGCCCGCCCAGCTTGTAGTTCTCGATGAAGACGTCGCAGTGCCTGGCCAG
>JASGFT010000042.1:0-30784 GCA_047605425.1 Burkholderiaceae bacterium
ACTCGTGCAGCGTCCGCGCGGCGCCGGGCCGTATGGTCAGCTCGCGTAGCCGCTCGAGCAGCGGCGCCCGGTCCGCGCCGCGGAACGCGTAGTGCAGCTCGAACGCCGAGCCCGAGTCGAGCAGCGCTCGCGCCATCGCGAAGATCGGCGTGATGCCGATGCCGCCGGCGATCAGCACGTGCCGGCGGGCCGGGCCGGGCGGGCCGAACAGATTGTGCGGCCAGCCGATGCGCAGGCGGGCGCCGGGCCGCGCGAAGCGGTGCAGCCATGCCGATCCGCCCCGCGATCGAGGGTTCAGCGCGACGGCGATCTCGTAGTCGAGGATCGGTTCGCCGCGCCGGTCGCCGTCCGAGATCAGCGAATAGGGATTGCGAAGGATGCGCTCGCCGGTATCGATGTCGACGACGACGTGGCTGCCGGCCGAGAAGTGCGGCAGCGGCCGGCCGTCGACGCGGGCCAGCCGCAGCGATCGGACGCCTTCGCTCAGGACCTCGGTATGCGTGACGCGAACGGCCAGGGTGGCGTCTTCGATCATGGCTGCAGCGCTTCGGCGGCCGGTATCCGGCCCGGGTGTTCGGCGTCGATACGCACGCCCAGGTAGGCGCCGAGCTCGCGCGAGAAATGGTCGCGCACTCCCAGCGCGCGGCCGCAGCCGGCGCAAGGCACGACCGTCCGCTCGCAGTCGGGCATCCGCGTGCGGCAATGCACGCAGTAGACGGGGCGCCGCGCGCGGCCGGCCGACCAGACGTGGATCGCCTCGGGCATCAGCCCGAGCTCGCGCGCCAGGCGGGCGAGCGGCCAGACCGTGTGCTCGGCGCCGAGCAGGTACAGGCGCGTGCCCATGTCCGCGTCGTCGAGCAAGGCGCGCAAGGCCAGCGCGGCGGCGTCCGCGTCCGCTTCGCGATCGGAATCCACCTGGGAGTCCGCCTGGTCCAGCACCCGGACGCGCGCGAGCGGCAGGCCCGCTCGCACCGCGTCGTCGACGAACCGCGCCAGCGCGTCGCGCGCGCTCGCGTCCGCGAGCGCCACGTGCGTGCGGCCGCTCGCATCGGGCCGAAACGGTTGATAGACGGGGCGGCTGACGACGTCGTCGCGGGCGTCGGACGCCCGCGGTCCGGCCATGGTCTGGCTGGCCATCGTCGCGCTCCTTCAGGCCGTGCCCGGCTCGCGCCGGCCGCAGAAGAAGCCGAGCCCGGTCGAGGGGGTGGAGAACGTGATCCGGCTGCCGGCCGCGAAGTACAGCACGTCGCCGACCTGCGCTTCGACGACCCGGCCGGTCTCGTCGGCGATCGTCATCCGGCCTTCGACGATGATCTTCATCTCGTGATAGTCGTAGTCGTAGACCAGCGGCTCTCCGGCGTTCAGGCGGAAAAAGCCACAACAGATCGTCTTGCCCGGCTCGTCCGAGTGGAACAGATCGCCCAGGCTGGCATCGACGTTCGGCACGTTCATCGACGGCAGCGGCATCGAGACGGCGGATTTCTCAAAGGTCAACGGCATCGTGAGCTCCTGATGGATGAGCCGGTCCGAGGGTGCCCTTGACCATGGACAGCACCCGGTCGGACAGGCGTTGGATGAAATCGATGTTCTGTTCGACCAGCAGCATCGTCAGCGGCCGTCGCCGGCGCAGCGCCTGCAGCGTGTCGATGATCTCGTCGCGGATCGACGGCTGGATTCCCTCGGTCGGTTCGTCGAGCAGGATCACCTTCGGCTGGCCGCACAGGCAGCGGGCCAGCGCGAGGATCTGCTGTTCGCCGCCGGACAGCACGCCGCCGGGCCGGTCGAGGATCGAGGCCAGCCGCGGAAAATCGGCGACCACGGTATCGACGATGTCGACCGGCTGCCCGGCGGCCAGCGCGCCGACCTCCAGGTTCTGGCGCACCGAAATGCCCGGAAAGATGCGGCGGCCCTGCGGCACGTAGCCGATGCCGAGGCGGGCGCGCCGGTACTGCGGCAGCGCGTTCAGCGATCGGCCGTTCAGCGCCACGTCGCCGCCGGTGAGAGGCAGTTCGCCGCTGATCGTCTTGAGCAGCGTGCTCTTGCCCATGCCGTTATGGCCGAGGATGCCGAGGAACTCGCCCTCGTCCAGCGCCAGGCTGACGCCGTGCAGGATCGGGATCTGCCGGTAGCCCGAGCGCAGTCGGTCGATGTGCAGGATGGTCATCGGGCGCTCCTGCCGAGATAGACGTCGCGAACCCGCTGATCGTCAAGGACCCGGTCGACCGGGCCTTCGGTCAGCAGCCTGCCGCGGTTCAGAACCGAGACCGTGCGGCCGATGCGGCGGATGAACGACATGTCGTGCTCGACGACGACGACGGCCGACGATCGCGCCATCTCGACGATGATCTCGCCCAGTCGAAGCACTTCGTCGCCGGTCATGCCGGCGGCCGGTTCGTCGAGCAGCAGCAGGTCCGGCGACGGCGCCAGCACCATCGCCAGTTCGACCAGTTGGCGCTGGCCGTGCGCGAGCTGGCCGACCTTGCGGTCCGCCAGTTCCGCGATCCGCAGCCGTTCCAGCGTCGCGTCGACCCGGGTGACGGCGGACAGCGGCGGCAGCGCGCGTTCGGCCGCCAGCCTCACGCTCCGCCTGACCGTGAGCCCGTCGAAGACGTTGGGCACCTGCGTCTTGATGCCGATGCCGAGTTGCGCGATCTGCGCGGCGGACTTGCCGGCCAGCGGCACGCCCTTGAAGGTGACGCTGCCCGCCGACGGCTTGAGCTGGCCCGACAGCATCTTGAAGAAGCTGCTCTTGCCGGCGCCGTTCGGTCCGATCAGGCAACGCAGTTCTCCCGGCCGGACCGAGAAGTCCACGCCGTCGACGGCGGTGACGCCGCCGAAGCGGGCCGTCAGGCCTCGTGTCTGCAACAGCGCGGCGGTCATGGCGTCGATTCTCCGGTCGTGATGCCGCCGACGCGCGGCGCCGGGGGTTCGTCGACCGCCGCCGCGCGCGGGCCGCGTCGCGCGGCCAGCAGCCGCTCCACGAGTCCGTCGAGGATCGGCAGCAGACCGCTCGGCACCAGCAGCACGAATGCCGTCAGCACGACGCCCAGCACGAGGTTGGGGTCGAGCCAGACCAGGCCTCCGCCCTGGTTGACCGTACCGAGCGCCGTGGCCGCCATCAGCAGCAGATAACAGGCGATCACCGGTCCGGCCAGCGTGCCGAGCCCGCCGACGATCACCCAGATCAGCAGTTGCCCGCTGCTGACCAGGTTGAACATGTTCGGGCTGACGAACACGCAATTGGCGAACAGCACGCCGGCCAGGCCGGCCAGGCCGCCGCCGAGCGTGAAGACGCCGAGCTTGTACCAGCGCGCGTCATAACCCAGCAGCTCGGCCCGCGTCTCGTTCTCGCGGATCGCGACGACGACCCGGCCGAAGCGCGAACGCATCAACCGGCGCACGCCGACATAAGCGAGCAGCAGCAGCGTCGTCGTCAGCAGGTAGATCTGCTGCGGCGACAGCGGCGCGTCGGGCAGGCCGGGCGGCGTGAGGATCGGCGTGCCCGGCATGCCGTTGAAGCCGCCGAGCGCCGCATCGCCGATCCGCCACGCGTCGCCGGCCGTCTGGTTGAAGAAGCGATAGAGAATCAGCGAGACCGTCAAGGTGATGACGCCCAGGTAGACGTCGCTGATCCGCCCCCAGAACATGAAGTAGCCGAGCAGCGCGGCGAAAGCGGCGGCCACGACGATCGCGACGAACAGCGACGCGGTCGTGTTGCCGAGGTTGATCGCCGTCACCGCGTACGCATAGCCGCCGATCCCGAAGAACGCCGTCTGGCCGAAGCTGAGGATGCCGGCCTGTCCCCAGACCAGCGCCAGCGACAGCGCGAGCAGCCCGTAGCTCGCGTACACCGAGCCGCTGATCATCTGCGTCATGTCGTCGCGCGCGGGCACGACGACCAGCGCGTAGACGGCGGCGGCCGCGAGCAGCGCGAATCCGATCCAGCGCTTCATCAGATGGCTCCCCGGAAGAAGCGGCCGGTGATCCCTTGCGGCAGCAGCCTGAGCAGGATGACGGCGGCGCCCAGAAGCGCCACTTCGCCGAGGACCGGCGTCATCACGAACGAGAACGCGGTGTTGACGCCGCCGAGCAGGGCCGACGCGGCGGCGGTGCCGGTCAGGATCGCGGTGCCGCCGGAGATCACGGTGATGAAGGCCTTGGCGATGTAGCCGGCGCCCATCGTCGGCATCACCCCCGCGATCGGCGCGAGCAGCCCTCCGGCCAGCCCCGATACGACGGCGCCGATCGCGAACGTCGCCGCATAGACGCGGTTCGGATCGACGCCCAGCGCGGCGGCCATCGTCCGGTCCTGCATCGTCGCCCGGGCGACCAGTCCGATCCGCGTGCGGCTCAGCAGCCACCAGCCGATCGCGAGCAGCGCGGCCGCTACCGCGACGAGCAGCAGTTCGTACCAGCCGATGCCGTAGCGGCCGATCGACAGCGCACCGAGCGGCGTCGAGATGCCGGCGACGCTGTTGCCGAACAGCACGGTCGCCAGCCCGACCAGCGCCAGGCTGATGCCCCAGGTCGCGAGCATCGTGTCGATCATCCTGCCGTACAGGCGCCGGATGACGAAGCGCTCGATGATCACGCCGATCAGCCCGACGGCCAGCGGCGCGACGACGAAGATCGCCAGCCACAGGTTCAGCCCCGCCTGATGGCTGAGGATCGCCGCGTAGCCGCCGAGCATCAGGAATTCGCCGTGCGCGAAATTGATCACGCGCATCATGCCGAATACGATCGCCAGCCCCGCGCTGACCAGCACGAGGGTGGCGATCGTCACCGCCAGTTGCAGGACCAGGATGACGATCGCGTCCATGGCTTCAGACCTTGACGTCGATGACGTACTGCTTGTTGTCGTTCGGGTTCTTGACCAGGTCGCAGACCACGCTGGTATCGATCGGCCGCTGTTGCGCGAAGCTCTCCAGCACGTGGTAGCGGCGGTCGCGGACCTCGGCGATGTAGACGTCCAGCACGTTGTGGTGCGTGGCCGGATCGATCGTCGTCCTGCCGGCCGGCCCCGTGTACGACAGGCCGCTCTCGAGCGCCTGGATCACCTTCATCCGGTCGATGGTGCCGGCCTTGGCGACGGCCTGCGCCCACAGGTGGGCCGAGTGGTAGGTCATCGCCGCGCCTTCGGTGATGCCGTCGGCGCCGTCGCCGAAGCGCTGGTAGTACTTGTTGCGGAAGGCCTCGTTCGCGGCGGACTCGATGCCTTCGAAGTACGCGTACGGGACGATGATGCCGTCGTGTTCGTCGGGTGACGTCAGCACCTGCTCGTTGCCGATGCCGAACGTCGTCGAGGCCATCGGGATCCTGGGCTTCATTCCGGCGGCCGCCCACTGCCGATAGAACGCGTTGTGCGCGCCGCCGACCAGCACCGACATGACGATGTCCGGCGACGCCGCCTGGATCTTGCGGATCGTCGGCCCGAAGTCGCTGACGTCGAGCGGAAAGAAGTCGGTCGCGACGACGTCGCCGCCGTTCTGCTGCGCGTAGCGCTTGATCCACTTGGCGGTGATCTGGCCGTAGTTGTAGTCGGCGGCGAGCGTGTAGATCTTCTTGCCGTTGAAGCGCTTCATCACGAAGGGCGTGAATTTCTCCAGCGTCTGCCCGGGCGTCGATCCGGGGCAGAAGATGTTGCGGTCGCAGACGCCGCCCTCGTACAGCTCGCTGTAGAAATACAGCGTCTGGAAGCGTCTGAGCACCGGCCGCATCGCCTCGCGCGACGCCGACAGGATGCCGCCGAACACCGCGCTGGCCTTCAGCTTGGTGGCCGCGTCGGTCGCGTACTGCGTGTACAGCTGCATGTTCGACTGCGGGTCGTAGTGCGTCAGCTTGACCGGCCGGCCCAGCACGCCGCCGGCGGCGTTGATCTCTTCGATCGCCAGCGTCAGGCAGTTGATCATCGGCCGGCCGTAGATATCGATGCCGCCCGAGGCGTCGTGGATGCCGGCGACGGCGATCGGGTCGGCCGCGCGCGCGGCGCCGGACCACCAGGGCAGCGTGCCGGCCGCCGCGCCGGCGGCCGCGTAACGGACGAAGCTTCTGCGATCAGATTGCATGATGTCGATCCCACGGGTAGGAAGCTCAGGAGGAGGAGGAGAAATCGCGCGTGTCGACGCGGCGGCTCAGGCGGCCTTCAGCGTGATCGACGGATCGCGGCCCGCGGCGACCGATCGACCCCAGTACGGCACGGTGCGGCGCATCAGCATCGCGCGGAACTGTCGCGTGGTGTTCGGCAGCAGCTCGCCGCTGCCCCAGTCGACGATCACGCCATACGTGCGGATCAGGTCGAGCATGTCGAGCTCGCCGGCGCGGTAGCGTTCGGCGATTCCGGCGGCGTCCTCGCGCAACCACTTCAAACGGTTCGCCCGCAGGTAAGCGCGCTGCGCGACCGTCGCATCGCGGTCGACTTCGTAGAGGGCGAGGTCCGCATCGATCTCGTTGATGACGACGCCGTAGTCCTTGGCCGCCCGGGCGATCGACACGTAACCGTCGGTCACGTCCTCGCACACGGCCTGTTCGTCGCGCTCCAGCGGATCGCCGAGGCCGCCGCCGCCGGCCGACGGACGTTGCACGAGGTCGCCGGCCGACAAGCCGACATTGGAGAACAGCGAGCCCAGATAGCGCTCGTTGGGCAGGCCCGGGTTGACCCAGACGCCGTGCGGCAGCGACGGCAGGCCGCCCCACAGCCCCCAGGTGATCGAGCGCTCGCGGTCGCAGCAGTACGAGACCACGGTCTTGTCGACCTCGGTCATGATGACGCCCTTGTCGACGCCCATGCCGCCGCGGTATTCGCCCGGACCGCCGGAGTCGACGTGCAGCTCGTGGCAGGTCGTCAGCACCGGCGCCAGCCGCTCCTGCCCCTCGAACGGTTGCGTGCCGAGCTGCACGCCGAACACCGGCCCGGTCGACGGCGAACCGTCCAGGCCGTTGCGCGCGCCCCAGCCGCCGACCATCCAGTCGTACCACATGAAGTACTTGTGCGCGGCGCTGTCGCGCTCGCGGCCGTCGCGTCCGCCGATCAGCAGGTAGTCGAGGTTGAACGTGCAGGCCATCGCGCGTTCCGGCAGGATCTCCGCCCAGAGTTCGAAGATCGCGTTCATGATCTTCTCGAACGGACCCGAGCAGAAGCCGGCGACCGGCGTCGGCCACGAAGCGTTGACGACCGAGCCTTCCGGGCCGAGGTCGACGGTGACCACGCGATAGAAGCCCGAATTCAGCGGAATCTCGGGAAACTGCATCTTCGTGCCGGCGACGATCGCGGCGAACGTGCCGCCGTAGCACGAGTTCAGGAAGCTCGCGATCGACTTCGGATGCGAGCCCGACAGATCGTAGTGCACCGTCTCGCCGCTGATCCGCATGCGGATCCTGATCGGCACCAGGCCCTCGCCGGCGCCCGGGTCGACGTCGATGTAGTCCTCGGTCTCCCACACGCCGTCGGGCAGCGCCTTGATGCGCTGGCGGGTCAGCACTTCGACATAGTCCTGGACCGCACGGAACGACTGCTTGATGACGTCCAGGCCGTACTTGTCGACCAGCCGGCAGATCTCGACCTCGGCGATGCGGGCCGCCTCGGCCTGCGCCTGCATGTCGCCGATGATGTCGGCCGGCGCCCGCGTATTGGAGGCGATCAGGTTGCAGACGTCGGTCAGGCAGCGGCCCTTGCTCCAGACCCGCGTCGGCGTGATGCGCAGGCCCTCGGCCATGTGATCGATCGCCGACACGTTGAACGAGCCGGGTACGGCGCCGCCGACGTCGGCCCAATGCCCGTTGGCCTGCGCGAAACCCAGCAGTTCGTCGCCGTAGAAGATCGGGCGGATGATCCGCGTATCGTTGAAATGGGTGCCGCCCTGGTAGACGTCGTTGATCACGTAGACGTCGCCCGGATGGATGTCGCCCTCGAACTGCTTGATGACCGCCTTGGCCGTGTAGTGCAGGCTGCCGACGTGCGCGGCGATGTCGCCGCTGCCCTGCATGATCGTGTCGCCGTTCGGATCGCACAGCGCCGACGAGAAGTCGCGCGAATAGATGACGAACGAATAGCAGGTGCGAACGATCTGTTCGGCCATCTGGTCGACGATGTTGACGTAGGCGTTCTTCAGGACTTCGAACGTGACGGGATCGAGTTGATGGATCGGCTTGTTCATCGGTGGCTCCGGTGATGCGGTGAATGGGGTAAGCGCGTCGCGATCGGCGCGCGATCAGGCGAGCGGAATGCGCATGACGATCGTCAGCGAACGGTCGACCTCGGCCGTGACGCCGGGCGGCACGACGATCGTCGAATCGAGCTGGTCGATGATCGCCGGGCCGACGACCTTCATGCCGGCCTTGAGCCGGTCCCGCTCGAACACCGGCGCGTCGACCTTCGCCGGCAGCTCGTCGAAGCGCACCGGGCGCGATCCCTGCGGCACCGCCGGTTCGTCGACGGGCTCGTATTCGGCGAACGTCGCCTTCGGCGTCAGCCCCGTCGCGATCACGCCGATCCGGTAGATCTCGACCGGTTCGCCGGGGCGCGAGTAGTTGTGCTCGCGCGCATGCTCGTGATGGAACGTCTCGATGACGCCGTCGAGCGTGGTGACCGGGGACGGAACCGGGATCGACATCGCCCGCCATTGGCCCAGGTAGCGCATGTCGACCTGCCGCTGGAACACCATCCGATCGTCGCTGATGCCCTCGGTCTTCAGGCGCTGGCGGCCTTCCTGTTCGAGCCCGGCGAAGGCGGCTTCCAGATCGTCGAGCGACACGTCCTCGACCCGCGACAGGTACATCTGCGTGACGTCGTGCTGGATGTCGACCAGCAGGCAGCCCAGCGCCGACGTCACGCCCGGATTCGGCGGCACCAGCACGACCGGGATCGACAGGTCGCGGGCCAGCGCGGCGCCGTGCAGCGGGCCGGCGCCGCCGAAGGCCACCAGCGCGAAGTCCCGGGGATCGTAGCCGCGCCGGATCGACAGCAGCCTCACCGCGTCGGCCATGTTCGCGTTGGCGACTTTCAGGATCGCCAGCGCGGCGTCCTCGATGCTCATTCCCAGCGGCTCGGCGACGCCGCGGCGGACCGCCTCCTCGGCCCTGGCGCGGTCGAGCCCGACCTTGCCGCCGGCCAGCCGGTCGCTGAGCCGGCCCAGCACGACGTTCGCGTCGCAATTCGTGGGTTCGGTACCGCCGCGGCCGTAGCAGGCCGGGCCGGGATTGGATCCGGCCGACTGCGGGCCGTTGCGCAGCGACCGGGCCGCGTCGATCCACGCCAGCGAACCGCCGCCGGCGCCGATCGTCAGCACCTCGATCGACGGGAAGCAGATCGGATAGCCGTATTCGACGTGCCATTCCTTGGTCATCCGCAGCTTGCCGTCGTCGCACAGCGAGACGTCGGTCGACGTGCCGCCCATGTCCAGCCCGATCGAATACTTGAAGCCCGCGCTCTGCGCGACGAAGCGGCTGGCGATCGCGCCGGCCGCGATGCCGGACGCCGACAGCCGGGCGGCGAACTGCTCGGCCATCTTCGCCTTCATCACGCCGCCGCCCGAATGCAGCAGCATCACGTCTTCGCGGTAGCCGCCCGCCTGCATCCGGCTTTCGAGCTGGGCCGCGTACTTGCCGACCACCGGCGCCAGCACCGCGTTGGCCACCGTCGTCGAAAAGCGCTCGTGCTCGAAGATCTCCGGCATGATCTCGCTCGACAGCGAGATCGTGGCGTCCGGAATCGCCTCGAGCACGATGTCGCGCATCCGCTGCTCGTGGATCGGGTTCACGTAAGCGTTCGCGAAGCAGATCGCGACGGTCTTGGCGCCGCGTTTGGCGATCACGCGCGCCACGTCGCGAGCCTTGTCGACGTCGAGCGGCGTGACGACGGCTCCCGCATAGTCGATGCGCTCCGGCACGACCAGGCGGTCGCGTCGGCGGATGTACGGCTTGGCGATCTCCTTGTAGGCGTCCCACAGGTCGTCGCGATTGCCGCGGCGGATCTCGATCGTGTCGCGAAAGCCTTCGGTCGTGACCATGACCGCCGGCGGAAAGCGCCGCGTGATCAGCGCGTTGGTCGCCAGCGTGGTGCCGTGCGAGAACAGCACCAGGTCGTGCAGGTCCACGTGGCCGGCCGAGATACCCGCCAGCACGCCGTCGATCGGATCGACCGTGGTGGGCACCTTGGCCACGCGCATCCGTCCCGACGTCTCGTCGAGAACGCAGATGTCGGTGAAGGTGCCGCCAACGTCGCAGGCGACGCGGACCGCCTTGTTCGATTCAGTCTGTGAAGCCATGTGCCACTACTCCTGTCGAGAGATGCCGAAAACAAAAAAAGCCGCCGGCGGTGACGGACACCGAAGGCGGCTTTCTTAGCCACGCCCGCTCGCGGCGACCTCGCCGACGGACGGACAGTCGATGAAGACTGCGAAAACGAAAAAAGCCACCGCCGACTCAGGGTCGAAGGTGGCTTTCTTAGCCAGGTCCGTCATCGGCAGCCTTTGCCGAGAGCGAACCGGATGCAACTACCGGGCGGGAGCGATGCGCGCCCTTCTACTACGATCGAGAATATCGACTTCGCGCTGCCGGGTTTCGATCAATCATTGATCGAGCATGTCATTAGTGGCAACGATGGAAGAACTGATTTCCTCCATGCTAACCCTTAGTTTCATCGCCTGCAAGCGAATCTTGTCGTAAGCCTCTTGCTCGTTGATCCGGTTGCGCAGCATCAGGATCGACTTGGCCTGCTCGATGCGCTTGATACCGACCAGGCGCGATTCGAGCTTGAGGATGCGGGTCTGCATCGATCGGGTCGACGTGTTCAGGTTGTGCGCGATGACCATTGACGTCAGCAGGCCGAAGCCCCTGATCGGTTTGGTGACGATCGACATCGTGCCGGCATAGACGATGTTCTCGATCGCGGTCGGATTCTCGAACTCGACGATGCCGATCGTCGTCGGCCGCGGGAAGCGGTTCTCGAGGGACCGCGTCAGCAGCGCGGTTTCCTGCTGGCTGCGGAACAGCAGGAAGACGATCTCGACGTCGTCGGGAATCGACACCGGCGGCGGCCAGACCGATTCGACCTGGCAGCCGATGCGCTTGACCTGTGCCGACAGGTCGTCGCAGTCCCGATCGCGCGGATGCACGATCAGCACGCGCATCCGCCGGATGTCGCGCAGCGATTTCAGGACCGGGTCGCCCCGGCGAATCGCGGTCGACATGGCTAGTCCTGCTCGCCGGGATCACTCCCGATGATGCCGTGGTTGATCAGATAAGGATCGGGCTTGACCGCGCTGCGGGCGGTCTCGATGATCTCGAAGCCGCCGTCGGGCCTGACCCTGGCGACGCGCGGCCACAGATAGAAGTGGTTGTTCTGCGGATCGAGGCGGATGAGGCCTTGCGGCGCTTCGAACGGATGCCCGGCCATGTCGTCGCGCAGCGCGTCGGCGTCGACCGAGCCGCAGCGGTCGGCCGCGGCCAGCACCATGCTGGTCAGCGACCAGGCGGTCTCGGCCATCGCATTGGCATGCGCGCAAGAGCCGTAGGCCGAGCGGTAGCGGTCGAGGAAGCGGCGATTGGCGGGGCTGTCGATCGATTCGAAATAGGTCGCCGCGGTCAGATGACCGCAAGCGAGGTCCGCGCCCATCAATTGGACCTCCGCTTCGGTGATCGTCAGGCCGGCGATCGTCGTGTCGGACGGGGCGATGCCTTCTTCGCGGCAGGCCGCGTGGAATCGCGCCGCGGCCTCGCCGACGATCGTGCAGAAGACCACGTCGGGCCGCTTGCTCCGGATGTGCCGGGCGAGCGCTGTCAGCTCGTGCCGGGTGACGTCGAGCGGCACATAGCGCTCGGCGACGATCTCGCCCTTTCCTTCGGAGACGAGCGTCATCATCACCCGATTCGATTCGACGGGAAACGTATAGCGGGTGCCGACCAGGTAGAAGCGCTTGCCGGCGCTCGCCATCAGGTGGCGGGCCAGCGGCACGATGTGCTGATTCGGTACCGCGCCGCCGTAGAAGACGTTGCGCGAATATTCGAAGCCCTCATAGGGCGCGGGGTAAGCGAGCACCACGTTGCGCCGTTCGACCAGCGGCACCAGCGCTTGCCGCGTGTTCGTCATGTAGCAGCCGAATATCAACGGTACCCGGTCTTCCTCGAGCAGTCGGCTGGCCAGCGCGACGAACTCCGGAACGCTGGATTTCGCGTCGCGGACGACGGGCAACACCGGTCGTCCGCCGACGCCGCCTCGCGCGTTGACGGCCTCGATGGCCAGCAGCGTGGCATTGCACTGCGTCCGCTCGACGAACGCTGTCGAACCGGTCTGCGAGAACAGCACGCCGACCTTCAAGGGGTCTGTCGCCATCATGTCCTTCGGTGACGCAAAACGAAAAAAGCCCTCGCCGGCTTGCGCCTGGACGAGAGCTTCCTTGCTCCAACGAGGCCAGGATAGCACAGCGCTTAGGGCGTTTGGCAAGCGGATAGCTGCCGCTTCGGCGCATGCGCGCCGTCGGTGCGCTAAGCGGCCCGACGAGCGCATGGGTCGACCGTTTCGGGCACCGATTCGAGGCGGTGTGCGTCGTCGTGGTTCAGGTAGCGTGCGGGCGCGTCCGGCTTGCCGCGAGGGCGAGGCCCGACGGTCGCCGGCCCGGCGCGGCGCGGCGCGGACGCGAGATCCGGCGTCGGGCTTCGTCGCGCTGCCCCGGCGGGAGGCCGGCGTGCTCGGCGCGATGGGGCGAGCGATCAGGGCAATCGATAGCTATCGCGGCGGCGGGCATCCGGCGTATATCATGAGGCCCTGCGGCGTTGGGGGGCGCCGCCGGGTCGGACTTCACCGCATCGCAGTCCGGTTCCCCGACACCATCCGATTTCCACCGCCAGGAGACGCTCACATGACCTTCGTCCTTCCCGATCGTATCGACACGCGCCCGCTCGCCGTCCTCGGCGCAGGCACCATGGGCCGGCGCATCGCGCTGATGCTCGCGACCCGTGGCGCCGAGGTGCGCCTGTACGATCCCAACGCCGAGGTGCGGGCGGCGGGCGTCGAGTACGCGCTCAAGCAACTGCCTCGTCTGGTCGACAAGCTGGGAGAAGGCCACATGGCCGGTTCGGTCGTCGGCGTCGCCGACCTGGCCGAGGCGCTGCGCGACGCCTGGCACGTGGTCGAAGCCGTGCCCGAGCGCCTCGAGCTCAAGCGCACGATCTTCCGGCAGATCGACGAGCTGTCGGCGCCCGACGCGATCCTGGCCAGCAATTCCTCGTCGTACGCGACCAGCGCTTTCGCCGACAGCGTGAAGAATCCCGCCCGCCTGCTGAACACCCACTACCTGATGCCGCCGCAGTCGACGCCGGTCGAACTGATGTCGTGCGGTCAGACCGATCCGGCCGTCATCGATCTGCTGGCCAAGGCACTGAACGGGTACGGCCTGACCTCGTACATCGTCGAGGCCGAGAGCATGGGCTTCATCTTCAATCGCGTTTGGGCGGCGATCAAGCGCGAGGTACTGTGCGTCATCGCGCAAGGCGTGGCCAAGCCCGAGGTCGTGGATGCGATCTACTGCCAGGCGCTGGGTACGCGGATGGGTCCTTGCCGCAGCATGGACTACGTCGGCCTGGACGTGGTGCTGGCGATCGAAGAGCACTACGCGCACGAACTGCCGGGCCTGCCGACGGCGCCGCGCGAGCTGCTGAAGAAGATGATCGCCGAGGGTCGGCTGGGCGTCAAAACCGGCAAGGGCTTCTACGACGACTATCCGGCGCCGACCCAGAAACAGGCCTGAAGAGGCGCGGCGGCGGGCGCCGCAGCGCCGCCTGCGCGCCGCGAGCTCACATCGCGCCGTCGCCGAGCACGATGCCCTCGCGCCGGGGGTCGACGCCGCCTTCGAGCACCCATCCGTCGCCCCTGCGCACGCGCAGGATCGTGCCGACGCCGCTCGATTGGGCGGACGTCGACACCGTATGCCCGAGCGCCCGCAGGCCCTCGACCAGCGCTGTCGTGTCGAGCGCCGGGTTCGAGCCGTCGACGTTGGTCGTCGGGCTGTTGGTGGCGCCGAAGTTGACCAGCGACGTCGCCTGCTGGGCGTCGAGGTTCCAGTCGAGCACGCCGACGACGGTCTTCAGCACGTACTGGATGATCGCTCCGCCGCCCGGCGAGCCGGTCGCCATCATGAAGTCGCCGGGAGCGGCGCCGCGAAAGACCAGCGTCGGCGCCATCGTGCTGCGGGGCCGCTTGCCGGGCTCGACGCGATTGGCGACCGGCTTGCCGTCGGCGTCGACCGGTTGCGCCGAGAAATCGGTCAACTGGTTGGTCAGCAGGAAGCCGTTGGTCATGTGGAACGAGCCCATGCTCGACTCGACCGTCGTCGTGACCGAGGCGACGTTGCCGTAGGCATCGACGATCGAGAAGTGCGTGGTGCCGTTCTCGTCGGTGCGGCCGACGCCCAGAGGCGTGCCGCCGAACTCGCCGGCCGTGGCCGTGCCCATGCTGCGCGTCGTGCTGATCAGCGCCGCGCGTTCGCGCAGGTAGTTCCGGTCGAGCATCGTCGCCAGGCCCGAGCCGGGCAGCGGCACGAAATCGACGTCGGCCACGTACTTGTCGCGGTCGGCATAAGCGAGCCGCTCGGCTTCGGCGACCAGGTGCACGCCCATCACGCTGGGCACGCCGCCTTCGTTGGCCGGATTGGTCGGCGGATACAGCGAGAGCTGGAAGCTCTCCAGGATGCCCAGCGCCTGCGCGACCGCGATGCCGCCCGACGACGGCGGCGCCATCGCGCACAGGTAATAGGTGGCGCGATACGTGACGCAGGGCGGCTCGCGCTTCTTGGCCTGGTACCCGGCCAGGTCCTGCAGCGTCATCAGGCCGGGCGTGATCGGCGTGCGCGCCGGATCGTCGCCGACGCTCTGCGCGACCTTGGCGACGATCGCTTCGGCGATCGCGCCCTCGTGCAGCGCGTCGGCGCCCTGCGCGGCCAGCGCCCGCAGCGTGGCCGCGTACGGGGCATTGGTCGTGGTCTCGCCGGCCGTCTTGGGCGTGACGCCGTCGTCCTTGAAGAACGCCGCGACCGCTTCGGCGTCCAGCGCCAGGCTGTCGCGGTTGCTGGCGATCGCGGCGCCCATGCGCGCCGGAATCAGGAAGCCGTTGGTGGCCAGCGCGATGCCTTCGTCGAACAGGCCGCTCCAGTCGAGCCGGCCGTGTTCCTGCTGCGCCATCTCCAGCATCCGCATGACGCCCGGCACGCCGATCGAGCGGCCGCTGCGGCGGGCCGAGGGCACGGGCGCGGGCGAGCCGGGATCGGCCTGGTCCTGGCGAGCCAGGTAGTAGCCGCCGGCCGCGGCGGGCGCGGTCTCGCGGCCGTCATAAGCGACGACTTTGCGGGTCGCCGCGTCGTAGTACATCATGAATGCGCTGCCGGCCAGGGTGCTCGACTGCGGTTCGACCAGCCCGAGCACGGCCTGCACGGCGACCGCGGCATCGGCGGCGGTGCCGCCGGCTTTCAGCACCTCGCAGCCGGCCTTGGTGGCCAGCGGCGTGTTGGTCACGACCATGTAGCGCTGCGACTGCTTGGCCGTCAGGCCCAGCCGGTAGCCGGAGGCCGCTTCGGGCGCCGCCGGGTCGCCGGCGATGCCCGAGCCGACGGTGACCGACGAGCCGTTGCCGGCCAGCACCGTGCAACTGCCGGCGGCATCGTCGACGCGCAAGCGGTCGTTGCCGCCGCCTCCGCAGGCGGCCAGCGACATCGACACGACGATGGCGATGCCGAGCGAACGGGCGATCCCTGAGGATCGGTAGATACGGTGCGTCATCGAAGGCCTCCCCTTGCCGGCACGCAACGGGCGGGCCGCACCGTTGTCAGTTTGTCCGACACCCTAAGGAGGTTCGGGCGCTGCTGTCAAGCGGCGGCGTTCGCGGCCGCGTCGATCGCCGCGGCCGCAGGCCGCTCAAGGCGTCTCGGCGCCTTCCTTCTTCTTGACCGGCTTGACGAGGTCCTCGCGCTTGACGCCCAGCCACATCGCGATCGCGGCCGCGACGAAGGCCGACGAGAAGATGCCGAACAGGATGCCGATCGTCAGCGCCAGCGAGAAGTAGTGCAGCGTCTGGCCGCCGAAGATCAGCATCGACAGCACCATCAACTGCGTGCTGCCGTGCGTGATGATCGTGCGCGAGATCGTGCCGGTGATCGAGGCGTCGATCACCTCGCGCGTGCTGGTCTTGCGCATCTTGCGGAAGTTCTCGCGGATCCGGTCGAAGATGACGACCGATTCGTTGACCGAGTAGCCGAGCACCGCCAGCACGGCGGCCAGCACCGACAACGAGAACTCCCACTGGAAGAACGCGAAGAAGCCCAGGATGATGACGACGTCGTGCAGGTTGGCGATGATCGCCGATACCGCGAACTTCCATTCGAAGCGTATCGCCAGATAGACGACGATGCCGATGACGACGAAGATCAGCGCCTTGATGCCGTCGGCCGCCAGCTCCTCGCCGACCTGCGGGCCGACGAACTCGACGCGGCGCAGCTCCGGCGTCTGGTCGGTGCCGTCGGCCTTGAGCGCGGCCAGCACGCGCTCGCTCTGCTGCGCGCTGCTGACGTCCTTCTCGAGCGGCAGCCGGATCAGCACGTCGCGCGACGTGCCGAAGTTCTGCACCAGCGGCTCCTTGTAGCCGAGCCGTTCGATCGTGCCGCGCACCTTCTCGAGATCGGGCGCCTGCGCGTAGCCGATCTCCATGACGGTGCCGCCGGTGAACTCGACCGACAGGTGCAGGCCGCGGTGGAACAGGAAGAACACCGCGGCGATGAACGTGATGATCGAGATCGCGTTCAGGATGGGCGCGTACCGCATGAACGGGATGACGCGCTTGATCCGGAAGAATTCCATCTTGGTTCCGTGGACTGGGGTTCGCGGGGGAGTCGGCGAAAAGCGGCGTCAGGCCGTCGGCTTCCAGACCTGACCGATCGACAGCGTCGTCAGCTTCTTCTTGCGTCCGTACCAGAGGTTGATCAGGCCGCGCGACAGGAACACCGCCGAGAACATCGAGGTCAGGATGCCCAGGCAGTGGACGACCGCGAAGCCCTTGACCGGGCCGGAGCCGAACACGAGCAGCGCGATGCCGGCGATCAGCGTCGTCACGTTCGAGTCCAGGATCGTGCCCCACGCGCGCTCGTAGCCGGCGGCGATCGCCGCCTGCGGCGTCGTGCCGTTGCGCAGCTCGTCGCGCACGCGTTCGTTGACCAGCACGTTGGCGTCGATCGCCAGGCCCAGCGCCAGCGCGATCGCCGCCATGCCGGGCAGCGTCAGCGTCGCCTGCAGCAGCGACAGCAGCGCCACCAGCAGCAGCAGGTTGGCGCCCAGCGCCAGCGCCGAGACCAGGCCGAACAACTGGTAGTAGACGATCATGAACAGCGCGACGGCGACGAAGCCCCACTTGACGCTGTCGAAGCCCTTCTGGATGTTCTCGGCGCCCAGGCTCGGGCCGATCGTGCGTTCCTCGATGATCTCCATCGGCGCGGCCAGCGCGCCGGCCCGCAGCAGCAGCGCCAGATCGTTGGCCGCCTGAGGGCTTTCCATGCCGGTGATCTGGAAGCGCGAGCCCAGTTCGGACTGGATCGTCGCGACCGTCAGCACCTCGCCTCGCCCGCGCTCGAACAGCACGACGGCCATCGGCTTGCGCAGGTTCTCGCGCGAGACCTCGCGCATCACCCGTCCGGCCGCGTCGTTCAGGTTGATCGAGACCGCCGGGCGATGGTCCTGGTCGAACGTCGCCTGCGCGCCGGTCAACTGCTCGCCGGTGAAGATCGCCTGCTTGCGCAGCACCACCGGCGCGCCGCGGCCGACCTTGAACAGCTCGCTGTTGAACGGGACGGCGCCGCCGCCGGTCAGCGCCGACTGCGCCTCGGCCGACTGGTCGACCAGCCGTGCCTCGAGCGTCGCCGTGCGGCCCAGGATGTCCTTGGCCTTGGCGGTGTCCTGAACGCCGGGCAACTGGACGATGATGCGGTCCGGCCCCTGCTGCTGGATGATCGGCTCGGCCACCGCCAGCTCGTTGACGCGGTTGTTCAGCGTCGTCATGTTCTGCTTGATCGCCGCGTCGAGGGTTTCCTTCTCGAAGCGGGTACGCAGCGCGCCCGTCAGCTTCAGGTCGCCGCCGCTGCCGCCGGCCTCGAACGCGAAGCCCGGCTGGTTGTCGAGCAGCAGGCCGCGCGCGCGCTCCATCGTCTCGCTGTCGCGAAAGCGCACCTCGATCGCGTTGCCGGCGCGAACGATGCCGGCATGGCGCACGTTCTTGTCGCGCAGCAACGATCGGATCTCGCTGACGCTCGCTTCGATCCGCTTGTCATAAGCCTGCTTCATGTCGACCTGCAGCAGGAAGTGCACGCCGCCGCGCAGGTCCAGCCCCAACGCCATCGGATTGGCGCCGATCCCGCTCAGCCAGGTCGGCGAGTTCGACAGCAGGTTCAGCGCGACCACGTACAGCGGGTCGTTCTGGTCCGGGTTCAGCGCGTGGTTCAGGATGTCCTTGGCCTTGAGCTGCGCGTCGGTGTCGTTGAACCGCACCTTGACCGATGCGCCGTCGAAGATCACGCCGGACGTATCGATGCCGGCCGAGCCGAGCGTCGACTGGATGCGATCCATCAGCGCGGTGTCGACCTTCAGCGTGGCCTTGCTGCTCGATACCTGCACCGCGGGCGCCTCGCCGAAGAAGTTCGGTATCGTGTAAATGATGCCGAACAGCAGCGCGACGACGATCAGCAGGTACTTCCAGATCGGATAACGATTCATCGTGTCAACCGGGACGGAGCGGTGGAGGGCGGCGGATCGCCTGCCGGGAGGGTAAGAGGCGCCCGAGGGCGCGCATGGCGGCGAACGAACCGGGGCGCCGGCGCGCGGCGGCAGGTCGGCGCGATCCTGGTCAGGGACCCGAGGCCGCGCGGGCTCGGGTTCTCAGATCGACTTGATCGTGCCGTTGGGCAGCAGCGTCTGCACGGCGGCGCGCTGGAACGTCATCTCGACCGCGTCGCCGCCCTGGCGGGCGACCTCGAGCGTGATGTAGCCGTCGGTGACCTTGGTGATCTTGCCGATGATGCCGCCGCTGGTGACGACCTCGTCGCCCTTCTTGAGCGCTTCGATCATCGCCCGCGTTTCCTTGGCCCGCTTCATCTGAGGGCGGATCATCAGGAAGTACAGCACGACGAACATCAGGATGATCGGCAGGAACTGCACGAGCTGGCCCTGCGCGGATGCTCCGGCGGACTGGGCGTAAGCCTCTGAAATCAACACGAAATTCCTCCATTGGACAAGCTCGCTAGTATAGCTTGCATTGTTCGGGATCCCTCGTTTGCAGGGTAGTCCCGGTATTGACAGGGTTGCACTGCACAACAAGAATCGGTGCCAATCACGAAGAGAGACTCTGGGGTGTGTCCGATGGGCGAGGAGACCAGGCACGGCGCGACGCCGTCCGCGGCCGGCAAGCAGTTGCTGGCCGTCGAGAAGGTGACGGTGCGTTTCGGCGGTATCGTCGCGCTCGATTCGGTATCGTTCGAGATCGATGACGGACAGGTGTGCGGCTTGATCGGTCCCAATGGGGCGGGCAAGACGACGCTGTTCAACTGCCTTTCGCGTTTGTACAACTGCAACGAAGGGCGCATCACGTTCGATGGGACCGAACTGACCAAGCTGCCGCGCAACGAGATGGCGGCGCTGGGCATCGGCCGCACGTTCCAGAACCTCGCGCTGTTCAAGACGATGACGGTCCGCCAGAACGTCATGGTCGGCCGCCACTGCCGCACGCGCTGCGGTTTCCTGGCCAACGCGCTGCACACGCCCGCCGTCGTCCGCGAAGAGCAGGAGACCGAGGCGCAGGCCAACGATCTGCTGTCGATGCTCGATCTGCACCCGGTCGCCGAGATCCCGGTCGCCGCGCTGCCGTTCGGCACGCAAAAGCGCGTCGAGTTCGCGCGGGCGATGGCCGCCAAGCCCAAGCTGCTGCTGCTCGACGAGCCGGCCGCGGGCCTGAACCACGAAGAAGTGTCGGCGCTCGGCGACCTGATCCGCTCGGTGCGCGACAAGCTCGGCGTCACCGTGCTGCTGGTCGAGCACCACATGAGTCTCGTGATGGGCGTGTCGGACAAGGTCGTCGCGCTGAACTTCGGCCGCAAGATCGCCGAAGGCACGCCGGATCACGTGCGCGAGCATCCCGACGTCATCCAAGCTTATCTCGGAGCCCCCGCCCAATGACGACCTTGCTCGATGTCAAGGGGTTGTGCGCCAGCTACGGCGCCAGCCGGGTCCTGCACGGACTCGATTTTTCGATGAACGAAGGTTCGATCACGACTTTGCTGGGCGCCAACGGCGCTGGCAAGACGACGACGCTGCGCGCGCTGTGCGGCATGGTCAAGACCGAAGGATCGATCACGCTGGCCGGCCAGCGGGTCGACGGCAAGGCGACCGAGGACATCGTCCGCATGGGTGTCGCCCACGTGCCGGACGGCCGCGGCACCTTCGTCAATTTCAGCGTCGAGGACAATCTTCGGCTGGGCGCGTACACGCGCCGCGACAAGGCCGAGGTCGAGCGCGATTACGAGCGGATGTACGCGTACTTCCCGCGCCTGAAGGAGCGGCGCCACCAGCAGGCCGGCACGCTGTCGGGCGGCGAGCAGCAGATGCTGGCGATCTCGCGCGCGCTGATGCTGCGGCCCCGCCTGCTGGTGCTCGACGAGCCGTCGTTCGGCCTGGCGCCGCTGATCGTCCGCGAGATCTTCTCGATCATGAAGAAGGTCAACGAGACCGAGAAGGTGTCGATCCTGCTGGTCGAGCAGAACGCCGCGATGGCGCTGGACCTGGCGGACAGCGCCTATCTGCTCGAAACGGGCCGGCTGATCCTCGGGGGCCCGGCCGAAGAGATCAAGAAGAACGACGCGGTGCGCGAAGCGTACCTGGGAGGCTGAACGTGGACGGATTCTTGCATCAGGTATTCGCCGGTCTGGCCACCGGCGGCATCTATGCCAGCGTGGCCCTCGCGCTGGTGATGATCTATCAAGCCACGCACCTGATCAATTTCGCGCAGGGCGAGATGGCGATGTTCTCGACCTACCTGGCGTGGACGATGATCCAGGCGGGCATGCCTTACTGGGTCGCGTTCTTCGGGACCATCGTGCTGTCGTTCATCATCGGCGCGGCGATCGAGCGGGTCGTCGTGCGGCCGATCCGCGGATCATCCGAACTGTCGGCGGTCGTCGTGTTCATCGGCCTGCTGGTCATCATGAACAGCGTGGCCGGCTGGATCTATTCGTACACGATCAAGCCGTTCCCGAGCCCGTTCCCCGAGAATTCGTTCCTCGGCAACTCGTACATGTCGCCGCACGAGGTCGGTGCGATCCTGGTCACGCTCGTCGTGCTGGCGTTGCTGGCGGCGTTCTTCCGCTTCACGCCGCTGGGGCTGGCGATGCGCGCCGCCGCGCAGAACCCCGTTTCCAGCCGGCTGGTCGGCGTGCGCGTCGGCTGGATGCTGGCGCTGGGCTGGGGCCTGGCCGCCGCGATCGGCGCGATCGCCGGCATGATGGTCGCGCCGGTCGTCTACCTGGATCCGAACATGATGGCCGGCATCCTGCTGTACGCGTTCGCCGCGGCCCTGATCGGCGGCATCGAGAATCCGGCCGGCGCGGTGGTCGGCGGATTCATCGTCGGCGTGCTGGAGAACCTGCTCGGCGCTTATGTGATCGGCAACGAGCTGAAGCTGTCGGTCGCGCTGGTGCTGATCGTTGGCGTGCTGATCGTCAAGCCCTCGGGCTTGTTCGGCAAAGTCCACGTCACCCGTGTCTGACCACGATTTGGAGACCTCATCCATGAATACGACGACGTCGGCCGCGGCGGACGGCAGCTTCAAGAGTACGGCGCTACCGGCCGCCGCCGCCCGACCCAAGTGGCAGATCCCGGCGTTGATCGTGCTGGCGGTGGCGCTGTGCGTGCTGCCTTTCGTGTTCAGCAACTATCGTGTGTTCCAGTGCACGCTGGTGCTGGTGTACGCGATCGCGCTGCTGGGGCTCAACATGCTGACCGGCTACAACGGCCAGATCTCGCTCGGACACGGCGCGTTCTACGCGATCGGCGCCTATACGGCCGCGATCCTGATGGATCAGTTCGACGTGCCGTACTGGGTGACGGTGCCGATCGCCGGCGTGATATGCCTGGTGGTCGGCTTCCTGTTCGGCCTGCCGGCGCTCAAGCTCGAGGGCCTGTACCTGGCGCTGGCCACGTTCGCATTGGGCGTCGCGCTGCCGCAGTTGCTGAAGTTCAAGGGCATCGAGGAATGGACCGGCGGCGTGCAGGGCATCGTCATCATGAAGCCCGACGCGCCGTTCGGCCTGCCGTTGACGCAGGACCAGTGGCTGTACTTCTTCACGCTGGTCATCACGGTGGTCATGTTCGTCGCCGGCCGCAACCTGCTGAAGGGGCGGATCGGCCGGGCGCTGGTGGCGATCCGCGACCATCCGATGGCGGCCGAGACGATGGGCGTCAACAACAAGATGTACAAGTCGCTGACGTTCGGCGTGTCGGCGCTGTACACCGGCGTGGCCGGCGCGCTGGGGGCGATCGCCGTGCAGTTCGTCGCGCCCGACAGCTTCACGGTGTTCCTGTCGATCACCTTCGTCGTCGGGATCGTCGTCGGCGGTCTGGCGTCGTTGTCCGGGGCGATCTTCGGCGCGATCTTCATCCAGTTCATCCCGAACATCGCCGACCAGATCTCGAAGGCCGCGCCCTGGGCGATCTACGGCCTGTTCCTGATCCTGTTCATGTTCATACTGCCCAGCGGTGTCGCCGGCGGCCTGCGCAGCCTGCAGGCTCGGCGCAAGCCGCAAGTCGTCGCGCACCGCTGAACAGCGGTGCCCATCGACCGGCCGGCATGTTCGCGCATGCCGGCCGTTTCCTTGAGCGCGAGAATCGGTGCTGGTTCCGGTCCGGGGCGCGCTTACCCGTCGCCACCCATCTTTTCGTGTGTCCGCGCGCCGCGCGGCGAATGGGAGACAGAATGCTGAAATCATTCGTTCCGAAGTTGGCGGTCGCGGCCGCCAGTCTGGGGCTGGCGCTGTCGTCGCCGGCGATCGCGCAGAAGAAATACGGGCCGGGCGCCTCCGATACCGAGATCAAGATCGGCAACATCATGCCGTACAGCGGTCCGGCATCGGCGTACGGCACGATCGGCAAGACGCTGGACGCCTACTTCAAGTTCGTCAACGACCAGGGCGGCATCAATGGCCGCAAGATCAACTTCATCACGCTGGACGATGGCTACTCGCCGCCCAAGACGGTCGAGCAGACCCGGCGCCTGGTCGAGCAGGAGAACGTGCTGGCGATCGTGGCGCCGCTGGGGACCGCGCCCAACACCGCGATCCACAAGTACATGAACGGCAAGAAGGTGCCGCACCTGTTCCTGGCGACAGGCGCGTCCAAATGGAACGACCCGAAGAAGTTCCCGTGGTCGATGGGCTGGCAGCCCAACTACCACAGCGAAGGCGCGGTCTACGCGCGGCACGTGCTCAAGACCAAGCCCGACGCGAAGATCGGCATCCTTTACCAGAACGACGACTACGGCAAGGACTACCTGCACGGCTTCAAGGACGGCCTGGGCGAGGCCGGCCGCAAGCAGATCGTCGCCGAGGTGTCGTATGAGGTGACCGACCCGACGATCGATTCGCAGATCGTCTCGCTGAAGTCCTCGGGCGCCGACGTGTTCATGAACATCACGACGCCGAAGTTCGCGGCGCAGGCGATCCGCAAGGTGCACGACATCGGCTGGAAGCCGGTGCATTACCTGAACAACGTGTCGTCGTCGGTCGGCGCGGTGATGGTGCCGGCCGGGATCGAGAAGGCCACCGGCATCATCTCGATGAACTACCTGAAGGACCCGAACGACAAGCAGTGGGAAAACGATCAGGGCTTCAAGGACTGGCTGGCTTTCGTCAAGAAATACTATCCGGACGCCGACCTGGGCGACAGTTTCGTCGTGTTCGGCTATGGCGTCGGGCAGACGATGGTGCAGGTGCTCAAGCAATGCGGCGATGACCTGACGCGCGAGAACGTGATGAAGCAGGCGGCCAGCCTCAAGGATCTGCAATTGCCGATGGCGTTGCCGGGCGTGCTGGTCGACACGTCGCCGACCGACTTCGCGCCGTTCCAGTCGATGCAGCTCGTGCGTTTCACCGGCAAGGGCTGGGAGCTGTTCGGCGAGGTGATGTCGGACAAGTGAGTGGTACGCTCGGTTGGGGTCGGCTCGCCGGCCGGCAAGGACGCCGGCGGCGGGTCGGGTGTGGGGTATGGCATCAGGAGGTCAACATGGGATTGGGTATGACGGGATGGATGAAGGCGGTCGGCGTGGTGCTCGCGCTGACGCTGCCGATGGCGGCGGGTGCGCAGAAGAAATACGACCCGGGCGCGTCGGATACCGAGATCAAGATCGGCAACATCATGCCGTACAGCGGTCCCGCGTCGGCGTACGGCACGATCGGCAAGGTGCAGGGCGCTTATTACCGGATGATCAACGAACAGGGCGGCATCAACGGCCGCAAGATCGAGTTCATCTCGCTCGATGACGGTTACTCGCCGCCGAAGGCGGTCGAGCAGACCCGGCGCCTGGTCGAGCAGGAAGAGGTGCTGTTCGTGCTCAATCCGCTGGGAACGCCGTCCAACACGGCGATCCACAAGTACATGAACTCGAAGAAGGTGCCGCACCTGTTCCTGGCGACCGGCGCGTCCAAGTGGAACGACCCGAAGAAGTTCCCGTGGACGATGGGCTGGCAGCCGAACTACCAGAGTGAAGGCCAGGTCTACGCGCAGTACATCCTGAAGACCAAGCCCGACGCGAAGATCGGCATCCTTTACCAGAACGACGACTACGGCAAGGACTACCTGCACGGCTTCAAGGACGGCCTGGGCGAGGCCGGCCGCAAGCAGATCGTCGCCGAGGTGTCGTATGAGGTGACCGACCCGACCGTCGATTCGCAGATCGTCGCGCTCAAGTCCTCGGGCGCCGACGTGTTCATGAACATCACGACGCCGAAGTTCGCGGCGATGGCGATCCGCAAGGCGTACGACATCGGCTGGAAGCCGCTGCAACTGCTGAACAACGTGTCCGCGTCGGTCGGCTCGGTGCTGGCGCCGGCCGGGATCGAGAAATCGATCGGCATCATCTCGATGAACTACCTGAAGGACGCGACCGACAAGCAGTGGGAGAACGATCCGGGCTACAAGGATTGGGTGGCGTTCATGAAGAAGTACTATCCGGACGGCGACCTGGCGGATAACGGCAACGTCTACGGCTACAACCTGGCGATGTCGATCGTGCACGTGCTCAAGCAGTGCGGTGACAACCTGACGCGCGAGAACGTGATGAAGCAGGCGGCCAGCATCAAGGATCTGCAACTGCCGATGGCGTTGCCGGGCGTGCTGATCAACACGTCGCCGACCGACTACGCGCCGTTCCAGTCGATGCAACTGGTCAAGTTCGACGGCAAGAGCTGGGCGCTGTTCGGCGACGTGATGACGGTCAAATGATGGGGTTGCCGGGGGCGCGATGAGCGGGAACGGAGAGTCCGCGGCCGGGCCCCCGGTCGACGGGGCGCTGCTGCAGATCAATCGAGAAAGGCTGCTCGACGGTTCGTTGCTGATGGCCTTTCGCGCGGGCGTGCCGGCCGGCACGCGGGTGCGCACCGACGCCGAGTTGGACGAGTCGCTCGCGCAGGCGCTGGCCGGTCACGACTGGCGCCAGGACCTGTACCTGTTCGGATACGGTTCGCTGATGTGGAATCCGGCTTTCGACCACGAGGGCCAGAGCCGCGCGCTGGTTCGGGGCTGGCGCCGATCCTTCTGCCTGCGCTCGGTGTTCGGGCGCGGCAGCGCCGCCGATCCGGGGCTGATGCTGGCGCTCGATCGCGGCGGCGCCTGCAATGGCGCCGCGTTCCGGATCGCGCCGGCCAAGGCCGAGCAGGAGTTGCGGCTCGTCTGGCGGCGCGAGATGCTGTCCGGCGTCTACGACGCCCGCTGGCTGGCCGCCGCGATCGACGGCCGTCCGGTGCGCGTGCTGACCTTCGTCGCCAATCGCCGGCACGAGCGCTACCTGGGTCGAATCGACGTCGGCGAGGCCGCGCGCCTGATCGCGACGGGACGGGGCCGCCTCGGCACCTGTCGCGCGTATTTCGATTCGATGATCGAGGCGATGCAGCGGATGGGCATCCGCGACGCCGCGATGGAGCGGCTGCGCCGCGAGTTGCCGGCCGGAACCGGTCCGGGCGGTTGAAGGGCGGCCCGATCGGACGGCGGTGCGCTCGATTAGAATGTCGGCTCCCAAACGACTATCGCACAGGAGACATCGATGATCGCAGTCGTTGCCAAGATCAAGGTCAAGCAGGGTTCGGCCGACGCGTTCGTGGCTACCGCCAATGAACTGGCGGCCGCCTCGCGCGCCGAACCGGGCTGCCTCGAATACGCGCTGTGGCGTACCGAGGATCCCGATACCTTCGCGTTCCTCGAGCGCTACCAGGACGAAGCCGCGGTCGAGTTCCACCGCAAGTCCGACCATTTCCGCCAGATCGGCAAGCGCCTGGGCGAGCACATGGAAGGCCGTCCGGAGATCTCGCGCCTGTTCTCGATGTGAGGCGGCCGGCCGCCTCGCGCGCCGACCGGTCGGCGTGGGCTCGATTCGTTGCCTGAACAGGTCCTTGTTCAGGGGCGGCCCGCCAGCAGTCGCCGCGCCGTGTAGCGCATCACTTTCTCGTCGCGCTGGTTGAAGACCTCGATCGTCGAGTCGACGACCGCGCGGTTGCCCTTGGACGTCGGACGCAGGCCGGCGACCTCGACGATCGCATGGATCGTGTCGCCGACGCGCACCGGTCCGAGCACCGTCTGCGTCATCTCCAGCAGCGCCAGACCGGTGCCCTGGATCATCGACTGCAGCAGGAACCCCTCGATGAACGTATAGGTCAGCGCCGCCGGCACCGGCCGCCCGCCGATGCCGCCCGATTCGTCGAGCGCGTCGATGAACATCGCTTCGAGCATGCCGGTGACGCCGATGAAGTTCACCAGATCGGTCTCGGTGATCGTGCGCCGGTGCGTGCGCAGCTTCTGGCCGACCGTCAGTTCCTGCCAGTAGAAGCCCTGGCCGAGTTGCGCGATCGCGTCCTGCCGTGGGGTGGGGGTGTCGCTCATGTCGTGGTCTCCTTTTCAGCCGACGCCGCGCGCCCGGTCCGCGTGGAATCGCGCGACGAACGCGTCGAAGCGGCCCTCGTCCAGCGCGTCGCGGATCTCCTGCATCAGGTTCAGGTAGTAGTGCAGGTTGTGGATCGTCGCCAGCCGCGCGCCGAGGATCTCGTTGACCTTCTGCAGATGATGGATGTAGGCCAGCGAGAAATTCCGGCATGCATGGCAGCCGCAGCTCGGATCGATCGGCCGCGGATCGTCCTTGTAGCGCGCGTTGCGCAGCTTCAGGTCGCCGAAGCGCGTGAACAGCCAGCCGTTGCGCGCGTTGCGGGTCGGCATCACGCAATCGAACATGTCGATGCCGGCCGCGACGCCCTCGACCAGGTCTTCGGGCGTGCCGACGCCCATCAGGTAGCGCGGCTTGTCGGCCGGCAGTCTCGGCGCCACGTGGCGCAGCACGCGCAGCATCTGTTCCTTGGGCTCGCCGACCGACAATCCGCCGATCGCGAAACCGTCGAAGCCGACGTCGATCAGGCCCGCCAGCGATTCGTCGCGCAGGTCTTCGTACATGCCGCCCTGGACGATGCCGAACAGCGCGTTCGGATTCGCCAGGCGATCGAACTCGTCGCGCGAGCGCCGCGCCCAGCGCAGGCTCAGCCGCATCGACGCGGCGGCCTCGTCGTGCCGCGCCGGGCGGCCGTCGATTTGGTACGGCGTGCACTCGTCGAAGATCATCGCGATGTCCGCGTTCAGCGTCCGCTGGATCTGCATCGAGATCTCCGGCGTCAGCATCAGCCGGTCGCCGTTGATCGGCGACGCGAAGCGCACGCCTTCCTCCGAGATCTTGCGCAGGTCGCCGAGGCTGAACACCTGGAAACCGCCGGAGTCGGTCAGGATCGGCCGCGTCCAGCCGTTGAATCCGTGCAGGCCGCCGAACTTCGCGAAGGTCTCCAGGCCTGGCCGCAGCCACAGGTGGAACGTATTGCCCAGGATGATCTGCGCGCCGACCTCGTCGAGTTCGCGCGGGGACATCGCCTTGACGGCGCCATACGTGCCGACCGGCATGAAGATCGGCGTGCGGACGACGCCGTGGTTCAGCGTCAGCCGGCCGGTACGGGCGTGGCCGTGCGTGGCCAGCGTTTCGAAGCTCAGCATCCGGCGGGCTCCTGGCGGCTCAGCAGCATCGCGTCGCCGTAACTGAAGAATCGGTAGCGTTCGGCGATCGCGTGCGCGTAGGCGGCGCGGATCGTCTCGATGCCGGCGAACGCGCTGACCAGCATCAGCAGCGTCGAGCGCGGTAGGTGGAAGTTGGTGACCAGCCGGTCGACCACGCGGAACCGATGGCCGGGCGTGATGAACAACTGCGTCTGGCCGGCGCCGGCGCGCAGTTGCCCGTCTTGGGAGGCCGCCGATTCGAGCGCGCGCAGCGTCGTCGTGCCGACGGCGACCACCCGGCCGCCGCGCGCGCGGGTCCGCGCGATCGCCTCGACCGTCGGTTCGGGGATGCTGAAGTGCTCGACGTGCATCCGATGTTGCGACAAGTCGTCGACGCGCACCGGCTGGAACGTGCCGGCGCCGACGTGCAGCGTCAGCTCGGCGCGCTCGATGCCCCGCTGGCGCAACGCGTCGAACAGCGCGTCGTCGAAATGCAGGCCGGCGGTCGGCGCCGCCACGGCGCCGGGTTCGCGCGCGTAGACGGTCTGATAGCGCTGCTCGTCATCGGCCTGCGGCGCATGCGTGATGTACGGCGGCAGCGGCGTATGGCCGCAGCGTTCGAGCACGTCCAGCACCGGTTCGTCGAAAGCCAGCAGGAAGAACGATCCGGCGCGGCCGACGACGCGCGCGGTGGCGCCCGCGTCGGCGGTGGCGGCGCGCCACGACAGGCGCGTCCCGTCCCGCGGCGTCTTGCTGGCGCGCATCTGCACGAGCGCGGTGAATGTATCGGTGACGCGTTCGATCAGCGCCTCGACCTGCCCGCCGCTGCCGGCCTTGACGCCGAGCAGCCGGGCCTTGATCACGCGCGTGTCATTGACGACCAGCAGGTCGCCGGATTCGAGCAGCGAGGGCAGATCGCGAAAGACATGGTCGCGCAGCGATACCGAAGGGAAGGGAGCGACCTCGAGCAGTCTCGACGCGCCGCGCTCGGCGGACGGAAATTGCGCGATCAGCGAGGGGGGCAGGGCGAAGTCGAAGTCGGCGAGCTGCATGGGGCGCGATCATAACCGGTCCGTCCGCCCGGAACCGCCGACCGCGCGTCATCCCCGCCTGGAGGTCGGAGCTTCCTCGCCACGATGCGGGGGGGCCTTTGGTGGGGGGCCTTCGGCGCCGGATCGGGATGGCTTCGCTCGGTATAGCCCTAAAAGGATGGGGCTTTGCGCTTTGACCCTTGATCAGATGTCAGATGTGGTGCGGTGCACCAACGAACATCATAAACCGACGTGTTTATTATTTTCAGTGATAGTTGATTCAAGCATTTATGATGATTGTTGCGCAGCAACATCTGTCGCGGTTGCCAAGCCGGGCGCAGCGTAGAATGGGTTCCATTATGTCTATCCAAACAGTCCATTCGACCGTGACGGTTCCTCCCCGGATCCTCGACTGGGTGGCGTTGATCGAGCAGTTGCAGGAAGGCGATCGCGACACCCTGCGCGATCACTTCCTGTCGCTGGATCAAGAGGACCGCCGGCTGCGGTTCGGATTGCCGGTCAACGACTCGCACATCGAGCGCTACGTCAACGAGATCGATTTCGATCGCTCGTTCGTCTACGGCGTGCGGCGCGGCTCGCACGACTGGCTGGGCATCGGGCACCTGATTCCGGGGCCGAAAGATGCCGAGCTGGGCCTGTCGGTCCTGCCCGACGCGCGCGGTCACGGCCTGGGCGCGGCGATCTTTCGCTACGCGGTCGGCCAGGCATCGCGCCAGGGCACCGAGCGCCTGTACATGCACTTCCTGGCGACCAATCGGGCGATCCTGTCGATCGCGCGGTCGGCGAACATGCAGATCGGCTCGTCCGGCGGCGAGTCGGACGCCTATCTGGTCGTCCCGACGCCCGATGAGCTGGTCCAGTTGCTGATCACCGAGCGCAGCGTCTCCTGATCGGGTGTCGCGCGGCGGCCACGCGGCCGCCGTCGGCGCCGTGTCCGGCGTGGCGAGGGCCGTGCTACACTCGCGACCCGCTCGCCGATCGTCGCTTGACGTCGCGAGCCGGCCGTCCGGCGCCCCTTTCTTCGAGGGCGCCGCGACCTGCCCGAGTGGTGGAATTGGTAGACGCAGAGGACTCAAAATCCTCCGCCGCGAGGCGTGCCGGTTCGAGTCCGGCCTCGGGCACCAATCAGAAAAAGCCGCCTCTGCGAACAGAGGCGGCTTTTTCATTTCACCATGACTCCAGTGCCGCATTTCGCTGGACTACGCCGAAGCCTGATACAGCAGGTTTATCAACGACTTGGGCGAGCTCACCATATGCCGGTGCTTTCCGAAACCTGGCCCGCCTTCCCTGCTGATGGCCCCCATGAGGCTCCTGGAAGCCGGGTCGTTCCGAGGAGTCATCATGGCAAAGCTCAAGCTCACCAAGTCCGCAGTCGATGCAGCTCAACCCCAGGCGCGGGCCGTCGAGTTGCGGGATACCGTCGTACC
>JASGFT010000043.1:0-30549 GCA_047605425.1 Burkholderiaceae bacterium
GGTGCTGGACGCCCAGCGCGTGCTGTTCACCGCGCAGGACGCGCTGTCGACGCTGAGCGCGGGCCTGTCGCTCGCGCAGACGCTGTTCGACAGCGGCCGGCTGCGGCGGCAGGTCGACCTGTCGCTGTCGCAGCGCGAGGTGCTGGTGACGACCTACGAAGCCGCCGTCCGCTCGGCGCTCAAGGAGGTCGACGACAGCCTGGGCAACATCGATCGCGGCCGGCGCCAGACCCTCGCGCAGCGCGCGGTGATCGAGCAGGCCCTCGAATCGCTGCGGCTGGCGGAGCTGCGCTATCGCGAAGGCGCCGGCGACCTGCTGGCGGTGCTGGACGCCCAGCGCGTGCTGTTCACCGCGCAGGACGCGCTGTCGACGCTGAGCGCGGGCCTGTCGCTCGCGCAGACGCTGTTCGACAGCGGCCGGCTGCGGCGGCAGGTCGACCTGTCGCTGTCGCAGCGCGAGGTGCTGGTGACGACCTACGAAGCCGCCGTCCGCTCGGCGCTCAAGGAGGTCGACGACAGCCTGGGCAACATCGATCGCGGCCGGCGCCAGACCCTCGCGCAGCGCGCGGTGATCGAGCAGGCCCTCGAATCGCTGCGGCTGGCGGAGCTGCGCTATCGCGAAGGCGCCGGCGACCTGCTGGCGGTGCTGGACGCCCAGCGCGTGCTGTTCACCGCGCAGGACGCGCTGTCGACGCTGAGCGCGGGCCTGTCGCTCGCGCAGACGCTGTTCGACAGCGGCCGGCTGCGGCGGCAGGTCGACCTGTCGCTGTCGCAGCGCGAGGTGCTGGTGACGACCTACGAAGCCGCCGTCCGCTCGGCGCTCAAGGAGGTCGACGACAGCCTGGGCAACATCGATCGCGGCCGGCGCCAGACCCTCGCGCAGCGCGCGGTGATCGAGCAGGCCCTCGAATCGCTGCGGCTGGCGGAGCTGCGCTATCGCGAAGGCGCCGGCGACCTGCTGGCGGTGCTGGACGCCCAGCGCGTGCTGTTCACCGCGCAGGACGCGCTGTCGACGCTGAGCGCGGGCCTGTCGCTCGCGCAGACGCTGTTCGACAGCGGCCGGCTGCGGCGGCAGGTCGACCTGTCGCTGTCGCAGCGCGAGGTGCTGGTGACGACCTACGAAGCCGCCGTCCGCTCGGCGCTCAAGGAGGTCGACGACAGCCTGGGCAACATCGATCGCGGCCGGCGCCAGACCCTCGCGCAGCGCGCGGTGATCGAGCAGGCCCTCGAATCGCTGCGGCTGGCGGAGCTGCGCTATCGCGAAGGCGCCGGCGACCTGCTGGCGGTGCTGGACGCCCAGCGCGTGCTGTTCACCGCGCAGGACGCGCTGTCGACGCTGCGCCTGTCGCACCTGGCGGCCACGGTCGACCTGTATCGTGCGCTCGGCGGCGGCTGGTCGGCGACTTGAGTCGCGCCGAGCGAGGGTCATCCGGTACCGTTCGGCAGCCCGGAACGACGTACATCATTTATGATCGACCGTGTGCGCCCGGCACCATCGACGTGCCCCCTGCACCAGTCCGCGCGATCGCTTGCGCCCGTTCTTGCGGGAAACGGCCTGGCCTATGGCAAGATCGCTCGGTCGGCTGTGCCAACCGGGTCGAGGCGCAGTCTTTTCGATTCCATCCCCAAGTGACGCCTTATCGTGAAAAATGAACTCCAGACGCTAAGCCAGCTCGATGACCGCTCCGCCGGCCACCTGCTGGCCGACAGCACCCACGCCAACGCCAACGTCAGCCTGATCCAGATCCACGACCAGCGCAGCGCGCCGGGCGGCGTCGTGCGTTTCAAGAGCATCCTGGCGCAGGTGCAGAACCGCCTGCACCTGTGGCCGATGTTTCGCAAGCGCCTGCAGCGCGTGCCGATGGGGCTGGACCGGCCCTACTGGGTCGACGACGACCTGTTCGACCTCGAGTACCACGTACGCCACATCGCGCTGCCCAAGCCGGGCGACTGGCGCCAGTTCTGCATCCAGGCCTCGCGTCTGCATGCGCGCGCGCTGGACTTGGACCGCCCGCCGTGGGAGCTGTACGTGATCGAAGGGCTGGACAGCTTCCTGGACCTGCCCGAGGGCAGCTTCGCCGTGCTGATCAAGACCCACCTGGCGGCGCTGGATCTGTCGGCGCTGTCCAGCCTGACCGAGGCGCTGTGCGATCCGCAGCCCGATCCCGGGCCGCCGCCGCCGCCGCCCTCGTGGTTCGCCGATTCGGCGCCCAGCCCGCTGGCGCTGCTGCAGCGCAGCCTGTGGCGCTCGGCCATGACCCCCTGGCAGATTCCGTGGCCCGTCGAGCGCTTGCTGCCGATGGCCAAGGCGCTGACCGGCGGCGTCGCCGAAGTCCATCCGATCACGCGCTTCAACTCGGTCGTCTCGCCGCATCGCGTGTTCGAGACGCGCCGCTTCACGGTCGAAGACTTCGAGCGCATCGCCGCCGCGGTGCCCGGCGCCACGCTGGAAGACGCGGTGATCTCCGTGTGCGGCGGCGCGCTGCGCCAGTACCTCGGCGAGGAGTTGGAAGAGCTGCCGATCGAGGGCAGCCTCAACGCCATGGTCTGGCATGCGGGCCCGGAAGGACACCAGCCGGCTCAGTACGAGAAAACCGACAAGTCCACCTGGCGCCCACGCACGATGGGCACCGACCTGGCCGATCCGATGGAGCGTCTGGCGGCGGTGGCCAGCGCCCGGACCCAGTACGCCGAGGTGGTGCAGCAGGCGATCCGCCCGGCCTTCATCACGGGCCAGATGCGCGGCGAGGTGTCCACGCACTGCGTCATCCGCTTCATCCCCGCGCCCGAGAAGACGCAGTACCTGTGCGGCGCGCACATGAGCTACACCTCGGCCATCCTGCCGATCCGCGACGGCAACGGGCTGTCCTTCGCGGTGACGCGCTACGAGAACCTCGTGGTGGTTTCGCCGACGAGCTGCCGCGAACTGGTTCCCGACCCCGAGCGCTTCGCCCAATGCCTGCGCGACAGCTTCCAGGCCAGCCTGGAACAAGCGATCAAGTCGGCCGAGAAGGTGCTGGCGATGCCGCAGCCGAAACCCAGCCGCCGGGCGGCGGCGGCCAAGGGCTGACGGCGACCTGCCCGATCCTCGAAGAAAAACGGCTCGTCGGAGCCGTTTTTTACTGGTGAAGGCGCTCGCAGCCCATTCGGACGGGCCGAGCCTCGTCAGACGGGCATCGCCTCATGCGTGACCATGCGGTAGAACATGCCGCTCATGCCCTGGGGCTCGAACGGTTTCCACTGGCCCTCGGGCTGGGCCAGGCGGTCGGCCAGGATGGCCAGCACCATCGCGTTGAAGCCCAGGCCGACGTGGCTGCCGCAGACGCGGACGTTCTCGCAGTGGCTGGGGTCGCCGTTGATCGTGGCCTCCTGGGGCGGCACGACGCCATCGCTGATCGAATAGACGCAGGTGATCGGCACGCTTGCCGGCAGCAGCCGTTCGCGCAGCTTCTTCACGCGCGGCTGCATCACGTGCACGCTCGGGCCCAGCGGATGGGCGATCAACCGGTACAGCCTGCCGACTAACTTCGAGGTCTGGCTGCCCACCGTCGGATCCATCGTGATCGGGCTGCCCAGCGTGATGAGCTGGCGCACGCATTCGGAGGCCTCCAGCGCGCCGTACAGCGAGAACAGGCCGCCCAGGCTCCAGCCCACCAGGCTGACCTTGCGGCCGCCCTGGTGATGCAGGTGTCGGATCTTCTGCTCCAGCGCCTGGGCATTACGGGACTTGAAGCCCGTGTTGCGGCCCATGCCCCAGGTGTGCACCTCGTAGCCGCGGCGTTCGAGGAACATCCTGAGCGCGATCAGCGAGCCCTCGTCGCCCATGAAGCCCGGCGACAGCAGCACCGGGTGGCCGTCGCCCATCGGCGTGCTCTGCATCAGCCAGGGCCAGGCCATCGGCAGCGTGGCGATTTCGTTGAAGACGCGCATCTCCAGCACGGAGTGCAGAGCGCTCGGCCGGCCTTTGTTCGTGGACTGGGTTGCCATACTCGTTCGTGGATTCGGATCGAAGAAACCTGGGACGGGGGCTGCTCTACACCAGCAGGCAGCACCGTGAACCATCGCCGTCCCCGGGGATGCGCCATTCTAAAGCCTTGCCGCCCGGTTCTGTCCCGGCACACCGGATTTTCGAAAAAATACCCGGACTCCCGGCCCGGCGATCGAAAGCGTAAGAAGCAAATACGAAGCATTGCCATTTAGCTTAAAATCTCACGGCTGTTACGAAGCAGTTACAAAAAAACATCCGTGGGAGAAGTTCATGTCCTATATCAAGAGCCGCAAGCACGCGGCGATTCCGTCGCGCCTGCGGCAGGCGCCCGCCGTCGCGGCGCTGGCAACGACGCTGGCGGTGCCGATCGCCGTCCAGGCGCAGACCGCCGCCCAGCCGAGCGACCGCGACCCGGCAGCATCATCGAGCAGCAACCTGCCGCCGGTCAGGGTCGAGGCCCGGCGCGAGACCCCTTACAAGGTCGACAACAGCTCGTCGGTCAAGGCGACCGCGCCGCTGCTCGACACACCACGCACCGTGCAGGTCCTGGACAAGGAGTTGCTGCGCGAACAGGGCGCGACGACGCTGATGGAAGCGCTGCGCAACACCCCCGGCATCACGATGCAGTTGGGCGAGAACGGCAGCACCTCGATGGGTGACACGTTCCAGTTGCGCGGGTTCGCCTCGCAATCGCAGGTGCTGGTCGACGGCCTGCGCGACCTGGGCGGCATCACGCGCGACGTCTACAACTACGACAGCATCGAGATCGTCAAGGGACCGGCCGGCGCCGAGGTCGGCCGCGCGGCCGCGTCCGGCTACGTCAACCTGTTCACCAAGCTGCCGCAGCGCGCCAGCTTCACCGACGCCAGCCTGAGCCTGGGCAGCGGCAACCGCAAGCGGCTGTCCGCCGACACCAACCACGCGTTCGGCGAGAACGCGGCGTTCCGGTTCAACGCGATGATCCAGGACAGCGGCGTGCCCGGACGGCACGAGGTCGAGAACAAGGGCTGGGCGATCGCGCCGTCGGTCGCGTTCGGCCTGAACACGCCGACGCGCATCTACCTGTACTCGCAGCACCAGCGCCACGACAACGTGCCCGATGGCGGCATCCCGTCGATCGGCTGGCCCGGCTTCTACAACGCCAACGCCGCGCTCGCCAACGGCGGCCGCGTCGACCGGCACAACTTCTACGGCAGCAACCACGACTTCGAGAAGTTCGATATCGATTCGTTCACGGCCAAGATCGAGCACCAGCTCAGCCCGACGACGCGGATCCACAACATCACGCGCTACAGCCGCAACTCGATCGACCGGATGCTGACCGGCATCTTCACGCTGGCCGCGCCCGGCGCCGATTCGTCGAGCTGGACGATCTCGCGGCTGCTGCAGCGCGTCGACCAGACCAATGAATCGATCGTCAACCAGACGAACCTGTCGACCGAGCTCGATACCGGCGGCCTCAAGCACAACCTCGCCGGCGGCGTCGAGCTGATCTACGAAAGCCAGCGCAACCGTGGTAGCGGCACCGCCGCGCAGACGATCCGCGGCGTCGACTACGCGGCCGTCGTCAACACGCCGGCCAACCTGTACAACCCGAACCCGGGCGACCCGATCGGCGTGCCTTACTGGACCGGCATCGACGTCGACGGCAAGACGGTGACGACCGCCGCCTACCTGTTCGACACGGTGACGATCAACGAGTCGTTCAAGCTCAACGGCGGCCTGCGCTTCGAGCACTACAAGACGACGACCAACAGCGGCACGCTGGTCACGGCGACCAACGTCGGCACTTACCCCGGCTACGCGGCCGGCGGCGTCGCGCCTTATCAGCTCGAACGCTCGGACAACATGACGAGCTGGAACCTCGGCGCCGTCTACAAGCCGGCGGCCAACGGCTCGATCTACGCTTCGTACGCGAACTCGCAGACCCCGCCCGGCGGCGCCAACTTCGTGCTGTCGGCCACGGCCAACAACCAGAACGACCCGGGCCTGGCGCCGCAAAAGACCAAGTCGGCCGAGATCGGCACCAAGTGGGACCTGCTCGACCGCCGGCTGAACGTCGCCGGCGCGCTGTTCCGGCTCGAGAACGAGGGCCAGGTATCGACCGATCCGTTCACCGGTCTGCCGGTGCAGTTCGGCAAGACGCGCGTCGACGGCGTCGAGCTGTCGTCGGTCGGCCAGATCACGACCAACTGGTTCATCACGGCCGCCGTCACCAGGATGAAGGCCAAACAGCTCGACCAGATCTCGGTGTCCGGCGGCAACATCACCGAGACCACCGGCGTGCGCTGGTCGCCCGACTGGATGGCTTCGCTGTGGAGCACCTACCGGATGGGCCCGCTGACGGTCGGCGGCGGCGTGCGCTACGTGTCCGAGCAGAAGCGCGTGATCACCGGCGGCACCAACCTGGCGACGCAGAACATGCCCGAGATCCCGTCGTACTGGGTCGCCGACCTGATGGCCGCTTACCAGGTCACGAAGAACGTCAACCTGCGCCTCAACGTCTACAACCTGTTCGACAAGGACTACATCCAGACCTTGAACAACAGCGGCGCGCGGATGACGCTCGGCATGCCGCGCGCGTTCATGGTCACGGCCAACGCGCAGTTCTGAACGGCGCTCGCCGGACGGCGTCCGCGTCGCGGCGGCGGACACCGTCCGCCCGCGCCGGCCGGGATCGGGCATCATCGCCGATTCCGGCCCGCGCGCCGTCCGCGAACGAACATCGATGCTGATCCACATCCCCGAGGTGCTCGACCCGGCCACCGTCGCGCAGTTCCGCGACGCGCTCGACCGGGCCGACTGGGCCGACGGCCGAGCGACCGTCGGCCAGCAGGGCGCGCGCGTCAAGCGCAACGAGCAGTTGCCGGCCGATCATCCGCTGACGCGCTCGCTCGGCGACCGGATCCTGCGGGCGCTGGCCTCGCATTCGATGTTCGTGTCGGCGGCGCTGCCGCTGCGCACGCTGCCGCCGATGTTCAACCGCTATCGCGGCGGCGGCCACTACGGGCTGCACGTCGACGGCGCGCTGATGCATCAGCGCGACAGCGCGCAACCGCTGCGCACCGACCTGTCGTCGACGCTGTTCCTGTGCGAGCCCGACGACTACGATGGTGGCGAACTCGTCGTCGTCGACACCTACGGCACGCACGAGGTCAAGCTGCCGGCCGGCGATCTCGTGCTGTATCCGAGCACCAGCCTGCACCGGGTCGAGCCGGTGACGCGCGGCGAGCGCGTCTGCGCGTTCTTCTGGACGCAGAGCCTCGTGCGTCACGACTGGCAGCGCACGTTGCTGTACGAGCTGGACCAGACGATCCAGCGGCTGCGCGCCCGCCTCGGCGACGACGAGGACACGACGGCGCTGACCAGCCATTACCACAACCTGATGCGCGCCTGGATCGATACCTGATCCGGTCCGCTCCGGCACGGTCCGCCGGCATGGGCCGATCGGCAACGGCGAACGGATCGGGAACGCCCGATTCGTCGTCCGCCGGCCGCCGGGCCCTCAGAATCTGTGAACGAATCGGACGCGGCCGAGCGGCGCGTCAGGGCGGTTCCGATCGAGGCGCGAAGCGCAGCCATATCGCGTGATATGGCGAGCATTCGCAACGATGAGCGGGATCGTCCTGGCGCGACGAGCGGCCGTGGCTGGTTCGTTCACAGATTCTCAAGCGTTGCGCGCCATCAGACCGCCGTCGACCGGAATCGTCACGCCGGTGAGGAACGACGCCGCCGGCAGGCACAGGCTCAGCGTCATGTGCGCGACCTCGGCCGGCAGTCCGTAGCGGTTCAGCGCCGTGCGGCGGCGCGCGTATTTCTGCTTGTCGGCGATCGGCACCTTGCTCGTCATCGACGTATCGATCGGCCCCGGGCAGATGCAATTGACGGTGATGCCCTCCGGGCCCAGCTCGACGGCCAGCGAGCGCGTCAGTCCGGTGACGCCGGCCTTGGCGGCCGAATACGCGCTGTGACCGGCAGTGGCGCCCAGCGCCTCGGTCGACGCGATGTTGACGATGCGCGGCGAGTCGGACTGCCGCAGGTAGGGCAGCGCGGCCCGGATCACGCGCTGCTGCGCGGTCAGCAGCACCGCCAGGCTGCGCGCCCATTGCTCGTCGTAGTTCGGGTCGTCGATCCGGTGGACGATCGAGATGCCGGCGTTGTTGACGACGACGTCCAGGCCGCCGAACGCCTCGGCGACCTGCCGGACGATGTCGGTGATCGCCGCCGGCTGACTGACGTCGAGCGCGAATCCGCGCGCGCGGCCGCCCTGGGCGTTGATGTCGTCGGCGACACGCTGCGCGTCGGCCAGCGCCAGATCGGTGACGGCCACCTGCGCGCCCTCGTCGGCGAACACGCGCGCCGTCGCCCGGCCCATGCCGCTGGCGGCTCCGGTCACCAGCACGACCTTGTCGCGCACCGAGCGGCTGAGCTTGACGTCTTCGAAGGCCGGGCCGTCGGCCGAGGGTTGCCAGATCGCCGGCGGCTGGCGGCGGGTCGGTACGTTCATCATTGTCTCCTGGTCGAGTATGGGGTCGTACCGGGCATTCTAGTTCGACCGGGAGACCCCCCGGCTCTGCCGGGGAGGCAGCATGAGTTTAACGAATCCGTCGGTGTCCATCGAGGAGACGTCCAGACGTGAGCCGCCAAGCACACGAAAGCAGGTGGTGGGGTACATCAAGGGCAAGAGTGCAGTTCACCCGGCCCAGGTGCACGGGAAGAGCAGGCGCAACTTCGTAGGGCAGCACTTCTGGTGCGCAGGGGTATTTTGTCTCGACGGTGGGTCGAGATGAGAGGGTCATCTGCCGCTACATTCGGGACCAGGAGAAGGAGAGCGAGGGGTTGGATCAGCTCGGATTGTGGAGATGAGCCAGCAGGTAGCTGATCGAATGCGGAGCCGCATTAGTGACTCCGTCCAGCCGCTTTGAGCAGTTCACAAAACTAAAGCCTCTGGCTCTACCGGAGAATATTTACTATATCGTAGCTGAAGAACTTACTGTATTGCCGTTGGCGACACCGACGTCAGGGCAAGGGATTCCATTTCAGCAGGCTCTCTTGCGGAAGCGACATCGAATGCTCCATCGTTCCCGTGAGAATGCTCTGCTCCCAGTGAAAACACGGCTTGGCAAATTTGGCCGGACCGAATCCGTAAAAGACAAAGCGGGCGGTACGCTCGGAGCCAACATAGAGCACTGGTAGATCGAGCCCTCTTAGCCTTTCATTGACCGTACCCATGGAAAGGGGAGCCTGCACGCAATTGAATAGCACTCTACCAGCTTCGAGCGCACTCATGCCACTCTTTAGGATGCCATCAACATGCGTGCTGATCTCGATTTTAGGCGCTGAGAACGAAAAACTTTCAAAAACCTCGCGGATAGCTGGGTACTTCTCCTGCCACAGATGCGATCCATCGGCCTTTATGATAGATGAAGACGTCGTCTCTGCTTCAAATCGCGCGAACACTAGATCTCTAAGATGCTCAAGCTCACTGCGCGATCCGACACACTGTACCGCATATGGATGGCGATCGTCACGCACCAAAATTTTGGGCAAAAACAAAGTTACAAGCTCTCGAATTTCACGAGAAAATTGCGCATTGTCATAAGAACACAGCAAGATTGAATGATATTCCCCTGTCTCCCATATTTTTATATTATTAAGCGCATAATCTCTATTGATTGGCAAAATGTTCAGCAAATCCCGGGGCTTCATAGTCTCTACAGCCGCGAATACCGCAGCATATCCTATCGAATATCCGGATAATTGTCGAATATTAAATTTTTTTGTCAAATACTCGGTCGCCCCGAAGTACAATACCAACTGCACTGCTTTGGCTTGGCGCAACACCTCGAAGCCTTTGGATTGCAACAACTCTCCTTTCAAAACTTCTTTCTGCCAAGATGTCGCGTAACATTCTTCATAGATATGCAGAGCCTCCTTGAACAAAGGCAATTCCTCCTCAAGTAGCACCTCGCAAATCTCCTCTGGGTGCTCGCAGTAACGTCTCTCTTCCACACAACTCAAATAGCTAACGAAGAGAGTCGCTGGAAATGATATCTGTTCTCTTTCGATCATAGCTTTTTCTCCATGCCGACGACCAAGGTTCGTGCAATACAATTTGAGTGCATCTACCGATCAGATGATTCGGATATGGAATGTGTTCGCAAGATGGCTGCTTTTTTGACAAACCGAACCCTTTTGCGACTTCAATACCATCTTCCCAGCTTCTGCCTAGAATACCCTGCAAGAGCAATGACAGCACAGATCAACCCAATAGCGATTCCAATCCAAAGTCCTTCCACCCCTAAGTCGGATGTATTAAAAGCCATTAGATATCCAGCAAAAACTCCGATCCCAAGTCTGGCGCTGACGCTAACAATTGTAGCGGCCACAGTGAAGGAATAAGCCCTCAAAAGAAATACATAATAGACTTGACAACCATCTAGAGGAACAATCAACGCAATCATTATGATCAATCTATCCGCGACCGCAGCCAACTCCTGATCTTGGGTATATAGCAACCCAAGACTTGTATGGAAGCTTAGTGTTGATAGAGAAGCCACCAATGCACATACTGCGATGGCAATGGCGCCGGCCGCAGAGTAGCACGCGCTTCGCTCACTGTTGCCTTCCCCAATAGAACGCGCCACTAGAACGCACATCGACAGAGAGACAGCCAGTGGCGCCATGAAGAGAAGCGTCGCTATATTCATAGCAATCTGATGCGCGCCTACTGCAAGATCGCCAAGTTTCGCAGCCAGCGTTCCCACCGCAGCCACCGACCCAATTTCTGCTGCCTGCATGATAGAAATGGGAGCACCATGACGTATGAATTCTCGAATTGCCTTTCCTTCAGGCCTTTTCAGAGTGATCATAAGCCCTACATAGGCAGGTGCTCTCAGCAACACCAGTACCGACAGTAGCGCCGCCATCCAAGAAACGATAGCTAGTGCAACACCGCAGCCTGCTGCACCAAGTGGTGGAATCACACTACCGATTCCGTACATCAGTGATCCGTTAATGGCGATTTTCAGCAGAACCGCCCCGCCATTAATTACGACAACCCAAAATGGATGTCCCAATGCCGTGCTAAGTGCATAGAATACTCGAAACCATAGAATGGCCGGAAGTGCCACTGCGCCCCCCTTCAAGTACTGCTCTACAAGTAAGGTAGTCTCCGCGCTCTCTGTCATCCAAGGAACTATCATCCCGGCGTTCCAAAGTATGACTGCGCACGGAGTCGCAATGAGCATAGACACCCACGACACTTGAACAAAAGCTTGCCCTAGTTTTCGGAATTCTCCAGCGCCGTATATTTTTGCAAACATCGGCGGCGACGCCAGAAATAACCCGTTTAATATTACAAACGCAGTGATATAAATCGTTGTTCCAATTCCTATTGCAGCCAAATCAACGGCAGACTTCTGCCCCGCCATTATCGTATCGACAACCGCATTTCCCATCAGCGCGATCTGTACGCAAAAGACAGGCAGCGAGAGTTTTCCGAGCTCCAAAATCGCCTGCCTTAGCGACTCTTTCACAGCCTCTCCCCATTAGTCAACACCTTCGCCGGCCTGCAGAGTTTTTCGATTGCTGCATGCGCCAGGATTCGCGACGTATTCTGCGCGCAATTCAGTGTCGCAAACACCGAATGCCGTTTACTATCTCAAACGCATCTTTGCGCCACTGGTGGCCAGGGCCACAGTGGCTTATTCCGATACTATCCGGAGATCTGTGCGGAGCTTTGAGAACGCGGTACAGGATAGAAGCGCGTCCCGTATCGCACACCACCTTGCTCTAAGATTGCGCCTATCGAGACCCTCTCATGCTCGTAAACTCCAGAATCCAGGTCGGCCGGGTCTTTCGCCTCGATAAACGGGAGACCGAAAGGCGGTCTGACACATTCTAAAATCAAGCGTGCCCTTGCGACATGGAAGTGCGACGTCACAACTTTCGCATTCGCGATGTGATGCATGTCGATATAGTCAGTAATGGCAATGACGTCCTCGATCGTATTGGATGTCATGAAACCGTCCTCGATCAATGCGCTGCGCGGCACACCGAGCTGAACAAGATCACGGTTCGCATAAACACGATGAGGCAGCGCTGCGCAGTTGAAATGAGTTCCATAGCCGCCAGTTACGGCTAAGATCATGAATCTCGGCGATTCCCGCAGCGCCAGGTAATAGTCTGCCGCTGCCTGTATGCGCTCGCGTGCGATGTCGGATAGTACGCCGAACTCATCGTTTGGCGCGCCAAGAACGAAAATATATTCAGGCATAGTAGAAATCAAGAATGTCTCTCCGGCGTGCGCTGTCAATCTTTGCGTAGTAAGCGATAGTCTCACTCATGCCTGACTCAAGGGACACAGGGCCGCCGCCATCCGGCAGAAGATCAGCAGCATAGGGTTTCCGAAGGAGCTCAACTGGAATATCCTGGTCCTCGCCTTTTCTCATGGGGAGATGCGCGATCCTGCTGCTGGAGCCTGTCAGTTTTATGATGAACGCCGCCATATCGTTTACGGTCATGCGGTAAGACAAGCCAGTGTCGCGTGTAGTGACATCTTGATGCGCAGACAGTGTGTAGTCGACTGTAATCCTAGCAAGATCTTCCACATGAATGAGATCGACCGGTTGCTCACCCGAGCCCCAGATTTGCAGGTCGCGATTCTCTAAAGCTTGAAGGATCATAACCGGAACAGCTTTTCTCACAGGAAATGCTTTCTGCCCAGGGCCATAAGCATTCAGCCATCTAAGAATTCGGACATCTAGTCGATGTTCTCGAGCATACATGGCACAAAATTCTTCTCCAGCACGTTTCGTTATGGAATAGGTGTTGAGCCAAGTATTCGGCTTGGTGGGATAGAAAACGGTCTTTACACGGTTCTTAACGCAGGCATCGAGCACATGTACAGTGCCTGCTACGTTTACGTCGACAGCAAGAGCGCTCTGTTCGATCAATTCGCTCGTTCCGAGGACGCCGGCGATGTGAAACACGTAGTCAGTGCCACGCATTGCAGCATCGAGACTAACCGGATCGGTTATAGAGCCGCGGCGATGAGAATATCCCGCCTCTTCTACGTAGCTTAGATCGTAGGTTGTGACATTGACGCCGCGCTTAGCAAGCGCTTTGCAAATAGGCTTTCCAATAAAGCCACTACCGCCAATAACTAGCGCCTTACGAATCATCCTGAAACTCCGTTCAAAGTTTGAAATCACATGTGACTGATATCAAGCGTCACATGCGCGCCAACTACGCCGCATTCCACGCAATTGTAGAGCGCGGTCGCAACATGTTCACTCGCGTACTTCCAAGGGATGCGCTGTGGGAACTTGCTGGAGCCGCCCCCCATCTGGCTCGCTCTTGTGATCGCTTCCGAGAGGCGGTTGAGCGAAATATATGCTTCAAAGCAGCCGTTGGATATCTGGGCAGTATCGTAGTTAACAATTCGCCAAAAGCACCTGTAGAAAGTAGCAGGGCAAAAATTACAGCAAATCGTACAGTATCTCGTAGCAAAACTCTTGCCATAGAGATTATGCGTCTTCATTTCGGAAAAATAAATTCTTTGGATAGCGAGATCGTGAGCGCGCTGTTCATGTATCGCTATGAGGTCTTTGTCGAATACCTGGGGTGGAGTTTGCCTGGAAATCCACGAGTGTTTGAGATAGATGAATTCGACACTTCTGATGCTGTTTACATCATAGGGGTCGAAGAAGGCGAAGTCTGCGCTTGTGCGAGACTGCTCCCAACCACGCAAAACTACTTGCTAGAGCAAAAGTTTTCCCACCTTCTAAACGGCGAATTGGCACCGAAAGCACGCGATATATGGGAGTTATCTAGATTCGCGACGGTTTGGCGAAGAGAGATTAAGCGCGAAGCAATGACAAGAACAAAATCGTTTATTGAAGAACTAATGACATACGCCAAGAGTTGCGGAGTTACAGAATTGCTTACCGTTTCTCCGTTGGGCATGGAGAGAATCATGAGGAGGCTGGATATACCATTTTCAAAGATAGGGAAAACGGCAAAAATAGATGGGAAAATGGTTGCGGCTTATCGTTTGTCTGTCATGACAAGAGCTAAGGAAAAGATGATCAATGTGACATGAGCGCGCCGCCATGCGCCGATCATGGAGCGCAGCACTCTGATGAGCATGTTTGGGGAATTTTTTGAGCAGTTTTGCCTAATGATTGGGCAAATCCACCCTCATCCAGACCTTTTTAGGTCCTCCTCAGTCCATCGCGGGCACAACTGGGGTGTCGTTGTCCATCAAAATCGTCGCTTGGCGATCAACGAATTGCCCAACGCAAACAAACCGAACAACTGCACCGTGTTCTTGGCCAGCCCCTTATATCGCGCCTTTTTGTGCCCCAGATGATTCTTGGGCACATGAAACGGATGCTCGACTACCGAGCGAATCTGCGCCTTGACCTTCTCGGCCACGCGCACCTTCTCGGCCCAAATCTTTTCCGGCAGCGCTCGCTTCTTGCCCTGCTTCATCGCAATGGGCTAGTTCACTTTGCGCTCATTAGCCTGCTGGTTCTCTTGGCGTTTTTCACGCCTTGGTAGCCGGCATCGCCATACATCTCGATCTCATGGCCGTGCAACAGCGCATGCGCCTGCGTCACGTCGTTCACGTTGGCCGCCGTCGTCACCAGCGTGTGCACCAACCCCGAATCGGCGTCCACTCCGATATGGCACTTCATCCCGAAGTGCCAGGTGTTCCCCTTCTTCGTTTGGTGCATTTCTGGGTCGCGCTCGCCTTGCTTGTTCTTGGTCGACGAGGGCGCCTGCACGATCGTGGCATCAACGATCGTTCCCTCTCGCAGCATCAACCCCTGCTTCCACAGGTGCTCGTTGATCCGATCGAAGATCGACTTGGTCAGTTCATGCTTTTCCAGCAGCCGCCTGAACTTCAGCAACGTCGTGACGTCCGGCGCCGCCTCTCGCGTCAAGTCGATCCCCACGAACCGCCGGATCGCTTCGCTGTCGTAGATCGCGTCCTCGGTCGCTTCGTCCGACAAACCAAAGCACTGCTGCACCACATACATCCGCAGCATCCGATCCGCTCCGATCGGCGGCCGGCCTGCTCCTTGACGCTTCGGGTAGTGCGGCTCGATCGTCTCTTGCAGCACCGTCCACAGTGTGATCGCCTCGATCTCCTCCAGAAACCGCTGGCGCCGCGTCTTGCGCTCGTGCTTGGCCCGCTCGGCGTCCGCAAAGGTCATCTGTTTGCGCATCGGTTGTCTCGGTTCGGTCCGTTCAGTGTCTGGCCGCTCTTGTCACCCATCCGCGCATGCCTCCTGCTGCGGACCGGCGCAGGCAGGATAAATCAAATCAGTTTTTCCCTAACAAGGGGGGGGGCTGTGATAGTTCACAATAGCCCAAGAGAAATTGCCTTAGCTACGGAATGAGTCTTGTTTGACGCCTCAAGTTTTAATGCAATATTGGACAAGTGAAAAGTTACGGAGCGTGGCATTATAGAGAGAAGAAATGCAATATGTGCCGTAGTTAAACCGTCTGCCGAAAGCCGAAGAATCTCCAGTTCTCTGGGACTCAATCGAACAGGGCCTCGCGAAGCGCGAGGGAGCGAGTCGATTGAATGGGTTGTAACTAAATCCAGAAGCATAGCTAACAGGATGCCACGTTGCACATGCATCTCTTTGTCGGAAATTAAGCCGCTGCTGCGGCTTACGCTAAGCAATATAGTTCCACTGCCCTGGAGGCGACTGGATATGGAGATTCCGTGGCGAAGGCCGTGGTCCTGGGCGTCACGCCAGAACGACTTTGCATCGATGAAAAGATCTGGATCCCAGCGCATTAGCGTCAATGAAATTGAAAGCGCCCGTTTGACCGTTGGATCTATGGTCAGATAGTTCTTGTTGAGGTAGCGCTCTTGCCATTCAATGGGATAGTTGTTCTCCATAAAAACTTGCGGACTTGCGATAGGGAGAGGCCCCTTGACTCCAACAGCGCAGTAGTCAAAACCATTTTCGGAAACTTTCCGAAAAAGCGCCCTTGTGGCTTCTCCAGGAAGAATTTGGTGTACTATTTGCATAGCAATTAACCACTCCCGAGTTTTGTGGATATCCCTTGGCTTAACCTGTATTGATCATGTTATCTGCCTCCCTCCCCTGGCCGTAAAATCTCCCCCTGGGCAGGATGTTCGGATTATGGCTTGTCGGCGGCGTTGGGCGCAATGCGGCCAGAGTATTTAAATCCGCTGGCCGCGGGTTCGATGCCCAAAAGAGAACTGGAAGCTGCCACGTTTCTTCGCCATGGCCTCCGAATCCAATGGCATCCGAATCCGATGGACAAGCGTGATTGGATTCAAACCAGTAACGTCTAGTCCGACCGGGAACCCCTCTGGCTCTGCCGGGGAGGCAGCAGGAGTTTGACGAATCCATAGGTGCCCATCGAGGAGACTTCCGGACGTGAGCCGCCAAGCACACGAAAGCAAGTGGTGGAATACATCAAGGGCAGGAGTGCGATTCATCTGGTCCGGGTGTACAGGGAGAGCACTTCTGGGCCCGGGGGTACTTCGTCTCGACGGTGGGTCGAGATGAGGAGGCGATCCGCCGATACGTCCGGAATCAGGAGAAGGAGGACGAGAGATTGGATCAGCTCGGACTGTGGAGATGAACGGCCACCAGTAGGTGGCTGAAGGGATGCGGGGCCGCATCAGCGACCCCGTCTAGCCGCTTTGAGCGGTTCACAAAATAAAGCCTCCGGCTTTGCCGGAGGATATTTACTGGCGTGACCTCGCGCATCGCCGGCTTTCCATCAGCGCCCCCTGTCCGACGGGTCGCGCTCAGCGGCGCATCGACGTGCGCGGCGATCCGTCGTCCGCGTAGTCCTCCTCGAGCACCAGGCGCCCGCCGTCGTCGAACTCGCGCCTGCGCACGAGCCGGCCGTCGACGTAGTAGGACTCGGTCGCCAGGCCGGCGCCGCGATGGAAGGTCTGGAACAGGCCCAGGCGCCGGCCCTTCGCATCGATCGTGCCGCGAGAACGGATCTGGCCGTCGTCCCAGTATTCCTGGATCATCCGCGCCGGCGCGCCCTCGTAGACCGCCGGCCATTCCTGCCTGGCGACGACGTGGTTCGGATACCACTCGGTCTCGGTCTTCTCGCCGTTCGCGTTCCAGTGCGCCTGCGCGACCTCGACGCCGGCGCCGTCGAAGCGTCGCTCGGCGATCAGCCGGCCCTGCGCGTGCAGGACCTGGCGGCGAACGCGCCCGCCGGCGTCGTGGACGTTCGCCCAGGTCGGCGCGTCGGCGCCGCAGACGACGCGCTCGTCGTCGGCGATCCGCGCCGGATCGCAAGACAGCTCGACGATCCGGCCCCGTTCGTCGAAGACGAGCTTCGCGCGGGCGTCGTCCGGCGAGCCCGACAACGCGATCGCGAGCGCCGCCGCGACGACGGCCGGCCGGAGACGCGGCACCCGCCGTTCGCGTCAGCCGCGCTGCGCGACCTGGGCGGCCGCGACCGCCGTCACGTTGACGATCCGGCGCACGGTCGACGCGGTGGTCAGGATGTGCGCGGGCGCCGCCGTGCCGAGCAGGATCGGCCCGACCGTGACGCCGTGCCCGCCGGTGGTCTTCAGCACGTTGAACAGGATGTTCGCCGAATCGAGGTTCGGCAGGATCAGCACGTTGGCCGCGCCGGCCAAGGCCGGCTCCAGGATGTAGTTGCGGCGGATCGTCTCGTTCAGCGCGGCGTCGCCGTGCAGCTCGCCGTCGGCCTCGATCGCCGGCTCCAGGACCTTGAACCGCTCGTAGGCTTCGCGCATCTTGCGGGCCGACGGGCGCTGGCTCGAGCCGTACGACGAGTGCGACACGAACGCCACCTTCGGCGTGACGCCGAAGTGCGCGACCTGCGACACCGCCATCGACGCGATCGCCGCCAGCTCCTCGGCCGACGGATCGTCGTTGACGAAGGTGTCGGCGATGAACAGCGTATGGCGCTCGAGCATCAGCACGTTCATCGCCGCCAGGCAGTGCGCGTCCGGACGCAGCCCGATAACGTCGCGCACGCGCTCGAGGTGGTGCTCGTAGCGGCCGACCAGGCCGCAGACCATGCCGTCGGCATCGCCCATCCGCACCATCAGCGCCGCGATCGTCGTCGCCGAGCGGCGCAGCGAATCCTTGGCCATCTCGGGCGTGACGCCGTCGCGCGCGCGCAGACGGTGATAACTCTCCCAGTACGCGCGATAGCGCGCGTCGTCCTCGGGATCGACGAGCTCGAAATCGACGCCCGGCCGGATCCTCAGGCCCGCGCGTTCGATCCGCAGCGCGACGATCGCCGGATGGCCGACGACGATCGGCCGGGCCAATTCCTCGTCGACGACCATCTGCACCGCGCGCAGCACGCGCTCGTCCTCGCCCTCGGCGTAGACGATGCGCTTGTTGGCGGCCTTGGCCGCCTGGAACACCGGCCGCATGAACATGCCGGTGTGCGTGACGAAGCGCGTCAACTGCTGGCGGTAAGCGACCATGTCGTCGATCGGCCGGGCCGCGACGCCCGATTCGTGCGCGGCCCGGGCCACCGCCGGCGCGATCCGGACGATCAGCCGCGAATCGAACGGCGTCGGGATCAGGTAATCGGGACCGAACACCAGCTCGCGCCCGACGTAGGCCGACGCGACCTCGTCGCTGATCGTCTCCTTGGCCAGATCGGCGATCTCGCGCACGCAGGCGATCTTCATCGCCTCGGTGATCCGGCTGGCGCCGCTGTCGAGCGCACCGCGGAAGATGTACGGAAAGCACAGGACGTTGTTGACCTGGTTCGGGTAGTCGGAGCGCCCGGTCGCGATGATGCAGTCCGGACGCACGGCCTTGGCCAGCTCGGGACGGATCTCGGGCTCGGGATTGGCCAGCGCCAGGATCACCGGCTTGTCGGCCATCGTCTTGACCATCTCGGCCGTCAGCACGCCGGGCGCCGAGCAGCCGAGGAACACGTCGGCGCCGTCGACCACGTCGGCCAGCGTGCGCGCGCCGGTCTTCTGCGCATAGCGCCGCTTCGATTCGTCGAGCGCGTCGGTGCGCTCGTCATGCACGACGCCCTTCGAGTCGACGACGAAGACGTTCTCGCGCCGCACGCCCAGCTCGACCATCAGGTCCAGGCAGGCGATCGCCGCCGCGCCCGCCCCCGAGACCGCGAGCTTGACCTGCGCGATGTCCTTGCCGACCAGCTCCAGGCCGTTGAGCAGCGCCGACGCCGAGATGATCGCCGTGCCGTGCTGGTCATCGTGGAAGACCGGGATCTTCATCCGCTCGCGCAGCTCGCGCTCGATGTAGAAGCACTCGGGCGCCTTGATGTCCTCGAGATTGACGCCGCCGAGCGTCGGTTCGAGCGCCGCGATGATGTCGACCAGCTTGTCCGGATCGGTCTCGGCCAGCTCGATGTCGAACACGTCGATGCCGGCGAACTTCTTGAACAGGCAGCCCTTGCCTTCCATCACCGGCTTGCCGGCCAGCGGGCCGATGTCGCCGAGCCCCAGCACCGCCGTCCCGTTGGTGATGACGCCGACCAAGTTGCCGCGCGACGTGTACTCGGCCGCCAGCGTCGGGTCGTCCTGGATCGCCAGGCACGCGTAGGCGACGCCCGGCGAATAGGCGAGCGACAGGTCGCGCTGGTTGACCAGCGCCTTGGTCGGCGTGACCGCGATCTTGCCGCGCGTGGGCGAGCGATGGTATTCGAGCGCGGCATCGCTCAACGCCTGTTCGGCCGGGGACAGTTCGGTGCGGGTGTGCTTCATGATGTCTCTGTTATGGAGTTTTGCGCCACGATACACCCGAGACCTGTTCCCTCAAAGATGCCGCGGGATCGAATCTGGCACCACGTGGGTTCGATCCTAGAGTGCCCACGCCTCATTGGTGACCGCTGCCTCGCGCGGCGCGCAGCAGCCGGTCCCACACGGCCTGCCACGCGGGCGTGCGCGCAGGCGCCTGGACGACGATGCGGTCGGCGCCGACGGCGTCGAGACGGCGCAGCGCCGCGTAGAGCCGGCGGCCATAAGCGTCGGCGTCGGCCGGCGCGATCTCGACGCCGACCACCGGGCCGCCGGCGCTACGCGGCTCTATGCCGGCGGCGGACGCGTCGTCGGTCAGCAACAGCGCCAGCCGCCGGCCGACGGCGCGCGCGTCGGCGACGACGGCGGGCAGCTCGTCGCGACCGGCCAGCGACAGCGGCGTGCGCGGCGCGTAGTGCGCGGCCAGCGTGCCCGACGCGCGCGGCGCCGCCGCGTCGACCTTGGCCGGGTCGACGACGTTGGCCGATACCTCGACCGGCTCGTCCAGCGCGTCGGCCAGCGCCCGCGCGCCGATCGCGCCGGGGCGCAACAACACCGGACGCGCGCGCGACAGGTCGACGATCGTCGACTCGAGCCCGACCTCGGCCTCGCCGCCGTCGAGCACCAGCACGCGCCCGGCGGCGATGGCGTCGGCCAGGTCGTCGCGCACGTGCCGGGCGCTGGTCGGGCTGATCCGCCCGAAGCGATTGGCCGAGGGCGCGGCCACGCCGTGCCCGCCGAGCCGCGCGAAAGCCGCCAGCAGCGCCCGCGCCAGCGGATGCGACGGACAGCGCAGGCCGATCGTCGGCTGGCCGCCGCAGGCCCACGCGGGTGCCTGCTCGCGGCGCGGCACGATCATCGTCAACGGTCCGGGCCAGAAGCGCCGGGCCAGCGCCTCGGCGCGCGGCGGCAGGTCCGCCCACCAGCGCGCCGCGTCCAGGTCGACGACGTGAACGATCAACGGGTGGCCGGCCGGACGCCCCTTGGTCGCGTAGATCGCCGCGACCGCGTCGCGCTGCGCGGCGTCGGCGCCCAGCCCGTAGACGGTCTCGGTCGCGAACGCGACCAGTCCGCCGCCGGCGAGCAGCCGCGCCGCACGCTCGATGTCGATCGCCGCTGCGACGGCGGCCGCATCGGAACCGGCGTCGGGCATGGCATCGGGCACGGCGCCGGACGCGGCGGCGCCCGTCCCGCCCGTCCCGCCCGGTCTTCGTTCGTCGACGGGCGTCACGCCGATCGCGGCGCGGCGCCGGCTCGCTCGACGATCCCGAGCCGGCGCTCGATGCGCGCGGCCACGTCGACGACTTCGCCGAGCGCGGGGCCGACGACCGTCACGTGACCCATCTTGCGTCCGGGCCGCGCGTCACGCTTGCCGTACAGATGCAGCCGGGCCCGCGGATGCGCGAGCACCGCCGCCCAGTCGGGCTCGCCCGCCCGCCAGCAGTCGCCGAGCAGGTTCAGCATCACCGCCGGCTCGCGCTGCCGGACCGAACCGAGCGGCAGCCCCGCCATCACGCGCGCCTGCTGCTCGAACTGGCTGCTGGCGCAGGCGTCGATCGTGTAGTGGCCCGAGTTGTGCGGCCGCGGCGCCATCTCGTTGGCCAGCAGCCGGCCATCGTCGAGCACGAAGAACTCGACGCACAGCACGCCGACGTAGTCGAGCGCCGTCGCGATGCGCGCCGCCGCGTCGAGCGCCCGCTCGGCCAGCGCCGGTCCGATCCGCGCCGGCACCGTCGTCACGGCCAGGATGCCGTCGCGATGCACGTTCTCGGCGACCGGGTACGCGGCGATCCGGCCGTCGAAGCCGCGCGCCAGCACGACCGACACCTCGATCGCCAGCGGCACGCGCCGTTCGAGCACGCAAGGCTGCTCGCCCATCCGCGCGAAGGCGGCTCGCGCCTCGGCCCGGTCGGCGACCCGCGCCTGGCCCTTGCCGTCATAACCGAGCCGCGCCAGCTTCAGGATCGCCGGAAACAGCGCGTCCGGCGTCTTCTCGGCATCGTCGAGGTCGGCCACCGAATCGATCTCGGCATGAGGAGCGACGTCGACGCCGGCGGCGCGGATGAACCGCTTCTCGAGCCGCCGGTCCTGCGCGACCGCGACCGCGCAGGCCGTCGGCGCGACGACGACCGTGCCGGCCAGCCGCGCCAGCGACGCGGCCGGCACGTTCTCGAACTCGGTCGTCACGGCGACGCAGCGGGCGGCCAGCCGCTCGAGCGCGTCGGCGTCGTCATAAGCGGCGCGCAGGTGCGCGTCGGCGGTCGCGGCGGCCGGGCCGTCCTCGTCCGGATCGAGCACGCAGACGCGGTAGCCGAGCGACTGCGCGGCCATGCAGAACATCCGCCCCAACTGGCCGCCGCCGAGCAGGCCCAGCCAGGCGCCGGGCGCGAACCCGCCGGCCGGCGGGCTCGTTCGTGACGGCTCGCGCAGGCGCGCGGCCAGCGCCGCGAGCATCGCCGGCGGCGACGCGTCGTCGAATCGGGGATCGCTCATCGAATCGGAACCTCGGTTTCTTCAGTCCAGCGGCAAGGTCATCGCGCGCGCCGCATCGGTCTGGCGGCGCCGGAACTCGCGCAGCCGCTCGGCCAGCGCCGCGTCGCCGAGCGCCAGTTGCGCGATCACGTGCAGCGCGGCGTTGGCGGCGCCGGCCTCGCCGATCGCGTAGGTCGCGACCGGGATGCCCTTGGGCATCTGCACGATCGACAGCAGCGAATCCTCGCCGTTCAGGTAGCGCGACGGGACCGGCACGCCGTGCACGGGGACGATCGTCTTGGCGGCCAGCATGCCGGGCAGGTGCGCGGCGCCACCGGCGCCGGCGATGATCGCGCGCAGCCCGCGCGCCTCGGCCTGTTCGGCATAAGCGAACAGCTCGTCGGGCATCCGGTGCGCCGACACGACGCGCGCCTCGTGCGGCACGTCGAATTCGCGCAGCATCGCCACCGCGTGCTGCATGATGCCCCAATCGCTGGCGCTGCCCATGACGACACCGACCAGCGGATCGGGCCGGGGATTGTCGTTGCGCACGGTCATCGGGCGTCTCCTGCGTCGAGGGTCTGACCGGTCAGCCGGCGCAGCGCCTCGCGGTACTTGTCGGCGGTGCGGGCGATGACCTCGGCCGGCAGCGGCGGCGCCGGCGGCGTCTTGTCCCAGCCGTCGACGGTCTCGAGGTAATCGCGCACGAACTGCTTGTCGAACGACGGCGGCGAGATCCCGACCCGGTACGAATCGGCCGGCCAGAAGCGCGACGAATCGGCGGTCAGCACCTCGTCCATCAGGTGCAGTCGCCCCGCCTCGTCCAGGCCGAACTCGAACTTGGTGTCGGCGATCAGGATGCCGCGGCCGGCCGCGTACTCGGCCGCGCGCCGGTACAGCCGCAGGCTGACATCGCGGATCTGCTCGGCCAGCGGCGCGCCGATCCGCTCGACCATCGTGTCGAACGGAATATTCTCGTCGTGGTGCCCCATCTCGGCCTTGGCGGCCGGCGTGAAGATCGGCTCGGCGAGCCGCTCGGCCATCCGCAGCCCGGCCGGCAGCGGCACGCCGCAGACCGCGCCGCCGGCCTGGTAGTCCTTCCAGCCCGAACCGATCAGGTAACCGCGCACGACCGCCTCGACCAGGATCGGCCGCAGCCGCTTGACGACCATCGACCGGTCGGCGACCTGCGCGACCTCGCCGGGCGCGACGACCGATTCCGGCGCCACCCCGGTCAGGTGGTTCGGCACGATGTCGGCGAGCCGGTCGAACCAGAACAGCGCCATCCGGTTCAGCACGCGGCCCTTGTCCGGGATCGGCTCGTTCAGGACCACGTCGAAGGCCGACAGGCGATCGGACGTGACGATCAGCAGGCGATCGTCGCCGACCGCGTAGTTTTCGCGGACCTTGCCGCGGCCGAGCAGCGGCAGCGAGCGCAGCTCCGATCGGTAGAGGGGCGGGTGTGTCGTCAACGCAGGCATCCGAGGGTCGAGGCCGCTATTTTGCCCGATTGCCCGGCCGTCGGAACGCGGCCGCGCGATGCCCGCCTCCGGAGCCCGCGCGCCGCCGGGCGCGCCCGGCGCACTGCGAGCCCGCCGCGCGCCGGCCGTCAATCGAGGCTGATCCGCGCGCGCTCGACGACGGGCTTCCAGCGCCGGTACTCGGCCTGCATGAACGACGCGAACTCGCCGGGCGTCGAGCCGACGGCATCCATGTACTGGCCGCGCAGCTTGTCGATCAGCGCCGGGTCGCGCAGCGCCGCGACCATCGCCCGCTGGATCCGCTCGACCAGCGGCGCCGGCAGATGCGCGGGGCCGACGACGCCGATCCAGGCGGTCGCCTCGACCTCGGGGATGCCGATCTCCTTGAAGGTCGGCACCTCGGGCAGGTCCGGCGAGCGCTGCGCGGACGTGACCGCCACCGGAACCAGCTTGCCGGCGCGGATCTGCCCCATCACGGCCGCCGGCGCCAGCGACGCCATCTGCGTGTCGCCGGACAGGATCGACGTGACCGCGGCCGGCGACGCGTTGTACGGGATGTGCACCGCGTAGGTCTGCGTGCGCGCCTTGATCAGCTCCATCGACAGGTGCGACACGGTGCCGCCGCCGACCGACGCGTAGTTGTAGCGGCCCGGATGGCGGCGCATCAACTCGAACAGGCCGCGCGCGTCGCGCACGCCCAGCGACGGCGAGACCACGACGACGCTGGGCTGCGTCGCCGCCAGCGTGATCGGCGTCAGGTCCTTGAACGGGTCGTAGCCGAGCTTCGGATACAGCAGCACGTTGTTGACCAGCGGGCCGGTGATCGACACGCCCAGCGTCTGGCCGTCGGGCGCGGCGCGGGCCACGGCCAGCGTGCCGATGTTGCCGCCGGCGCCGGGCCGATTCTCGACGACGAACGGCTGGCCCCGCGCGGCGCTCAGCCGCTCGGCCAGCAGCCTGGCCAGGATGTCGGGCGTCGACCCCGGCGCGAACGGCACGATCAGCTTGACCGGCCGCGCCGGCCAGCCGGCGTCCGCCGCCTGCGCCTGCGCCTGCGCCCGGGCGGCGGAAACCGCCAGAACGCCCGCGGCGAGCGGCCACGACACGGCCGCGGCCTTCAGCGCGAAGGCCAGCGCACGGCGGCGCGGCGAAGCGATCTCGGCCGCAGCGCAGGCCGCGGCGGTGGCGGCGCTCGACGGCGCATGGGAACGGGACACGATTCCTCCGTGGTCGGGTCGGACGAGAAGCAGCATGAAAAGCAGGACGCGGGGCCGGCAGCGCCTCTCGGCGACCGGCCGCACGTTCAATCCGTGCCGGCCGGCGCGTCCAGCGCGTCACCGCTGGCGAAATAATGACCGCCGGCGATGTGATGCAGGCTGCGCCACGGCGACCCGGCGTCGCGCGCGAGCCAGCGACCGTTGCGGAACGCCCGGTCGTCCGCCCACGCGCCGACGACCTCGCCGATGAACAGATCGTACGCGTGCTGGTTGTGCGGCTCGTCGATCAGCTTGCAGGCCAGCCAGGCCGAGCAGCCCTGGACGAACGGCAGGTCGAACCCGTCGATCCCGAACAGCCCGACCCCGCAGTGCGCGAGCTTGTCGGGATCGTCGGCCAGGCTGCGGCCGCCGACCGCGTCGGTCAGCCGCAGTTGCGCGACGGTCGGCACCTGGATGACGAAGCGGCCGCTGCGCTCGATCAACGCGCGGGTGCGGGTCTTCTTGTCGAGGACGACGCTCAGCTTCGGCGGCGAGAAATCCAGCGCGCACGCCCAGGCGGCCGCCATCACGTCATCGACGCCGTCGGCCCGGGCCGACACCAGCACCGTCGGCCCGTGGTTGATCAGCCGGTACGCCCTGGCCGGCTCGACCGGCGCCAGATGCTCGCGCACAGGTTCTCAGGTGATCGATGCGCGGTAGATGCCGTCGATCGCCTCGTCCAGCGCGCTGTTGAACTGCTCGTCGGTCTGCTGCGCGGTCAGCCCCTCGGTCAGCGCGCGGCTGAAGCTGGCGATCACGCCCGGATTGGCGGCCAGGCGCACGTTGGCGTCATCGCGGCCGTAGCCGCCGGACAGCGCGACGACGCGGGCCACGCGCGGATGCTCGACCAGCTCGGTGAAGTACCCGTCGACGGTCGGCAGCGTCAGCTTCAGCATGACCTGGACGTCGGCCGGCAGCTCGTCCAGGCGGCGCAGGAAGCCTTCCTTCAGCAGCGCCTCGGCCTGCTGCTTGTCCGGCGCCTTGATCGAGACTTCGGGCTCGAGGATCGGCATCAGCCCGGCCGCCAAGATCTGCCGGCCGTACTCGAACTGCTGATCGAGCACCGCGTCGATGCCCTTGGCGTTGGCCTCGTCGACGACCGAGCGCATCTTGGTCCCGAAGATGCCCTTGGCGGCCGCGCGCTCGAGCAGATCGTCCAGGCCGGTGATCGGCTTCATCAACTGCACGCCGTCGGCGGCCGGCGCCAGACCCTTGTCGACCTTCAGGAACGGCACGACCTGCTTGCGCTTCCACAGGTAGTCGGCCGCGTCCATGCCGTCGAACTGCCGGTCCATCGTCATCTCGAACAGGATCGCGCCCAGCACGCGGCTGCCGTCGAAGGCAGGGCTCGTGACGATGCGCGTACGCATCGCGTGGACCAGGTCGAACATCTGCGCTTCGCCGCTGTACGCGCTCTCGTCGACGCCGTACAGCTTCAACGCCTTGGGCGTGCTGCCGCCGCTCTGGTCGAGAGCGGCGATGAAGCCCTTGCCCTCGGCGACCTTGTTCAACTGCTCTTTATTCATCGGTATTTCCTGAAGGACGAGAAAGAAATTGGTGCGGATTATCGCGCAGCCGCGCGGCGGCGGACGTGAAATAGCTCCGCCCACCGCCGGGGCAAACCCATCGATTTTCGCACCGAAATCCAGTGCGTCGTCGGTGAAGCGTCAGAATTGCTCGCCGACTCTGACGATCTTCAACGTATTCGTGCCCCCCGACTTGCCGATCGGCTCGCCGAAAGTCAGCACGATCAGGTCGCCGTTGGTCACGAAGCCGGCTTGCAGCAGCGTCGTTTCGGCGACCAGCAGCAGCCGTTCGCGCTCGGTCGCCTCATGGTATTCGGTGCTCAGCGGCGTCACGTCGCGGAACAGCGCGACGCGGCGGCGGCTGCTCTCCTCCGGCGTCAGCGCGTAGATCGGCACGCCGCAGTTCAGCCGCGACATCCACAGCGCCGTCGAGCCGGACTGCGTCAGCGCCACGATCGCCTTGACGTTCAGGTGGTGCGCGGCGAACAGCGCGCTCATCGCGATCGACTGATCGATCCGCGTGAACGTCCGGTTCAGGAACTCGGTGTCGAGCGCGACCGTCTGCGACTTCTCGGCCTCGATGCAGATCCGCGACATCGACTCGACGGTCTCGACCGGATACGCGCCGGCCGCGGTCTCGGCCGACAGCATCACCGCATCGGTGCCGTCGAGCACCGCGTTGGCCACGTCCGAGACCTCGGCGCGCGTCGGCACCGGCGCATGGATCATCGACTCCATCATCTGCGTGGCGGTGATCGCGATCCGGTTCAGCTCGCGCGCCATCCGGATCATCCGCTTCTGCAGCGCCGGCACCGCGGCGTCGCCGACCTCGACCGCCAGATCGCCGCGCGCGACCATGATGCCGTCGGACGCCTTCAGGATCTCCTCCAGATTGCCGATCGCCTCGAAGCGCTCGATCTTGGCGATCATCAGCACCTTGCCGCCCGCGGCCCGCGCCAGCTCGCGCGCCATGTACATGTCGGACGCGTTCTTCGGGAACGACACCGCGATGAAATCGACCTTCAACGCGACGGCGGTGCGGATGTCGTCCATGTCCTTGGCCGTCAACGCCGGCGCCGACAGCCCGCCGCCCTGGCGGTTGATGCCCTTGCGGTTCGACAGCACGCCGCCGACCAGCACCTGGCACTCGATCCGGGTCCGCGTCACCGCGACCACCCGCATCGTCATCAGGCCGTCGTTGAGCAGCAGCACGTCGCCGGGCCGCACGTCGTTGATCAGATCGCGGTAATCCAGGCCGACCCGCGACGCGTCGCCGAGTTCGCAGTCGATGTCGAACGTGAACGGATCGCCGGGCGCCAGCGTGACCCGCCCTTCGGCGAACTTGCCGATGCGGATCTTCGGGCCCTGCAGATCGGCCAGCACGCCGACGTCGGCGCCCAGGCGCGACGCGGTCTCGCGCACGAGCGCCAGCACGGCCGCGTGCTCGTCGACCGTGCCGTGCGAGAAGTTCACGCGGACGACGTTGACGCCGGCCTGCACCATGCGTTCGAGGACTTCGGGGGACGACGACGCGGGACCCAGCGTCGCGACGATCTTGGTGGCGCGTTTCATCGATTCAGCCCCTCACCGAAGGTCTTGCGCAGTTCGTATTTGAGGATCTTGCCGGTGGCGTTGCGCGGCAGCGCATCGACGACCTCGAGCCGGCGCGGCAGCTTGTAGCGCGCCAGGTCGTGCTCGGCGAACGCGCGCAGCGCCTCGATGTCGAGCTTCGCATCGGGCTTGAGCGCGACGACGGCCGCGACGGTCTCGCCCCATTTGGCGTCCGGCAGGCCGATGACGGCCACCTCGGTCACCGCCGGGTGGCGGAACAGCACGCTCTCGACCTCGGCCGGATAGACGTTCTCCCCGCCGCTGATGATCATGTCCTTGACACGATCACAGATGTACAGGCATTGGTCCTCGTCCTCGTAGGCGACGTCACCGGTGTGGAACCACCCGTCCGCGTCGATCGCCGCCGCCGTCGCCTCGGGCATGTTCCAGTAGCCGGCCGTCACGTTCGGCCCGCGCACCAGCACCTCGCCGCGTTCGCCCGGCCGCGTGATCGTGTTGCCCTGGCCATCGATCAGGCGCACCTCGGTGAACAGCGGCGTGGTGCCGGACGAACCGATCTTGGTCGTCGCGTATTCGGGGCCGAGGAAGGTCACCATCGGCGCCGTCTCGGTCAGGCCGTATCCCTGCTGCACGCCGATGCCCCGCTGCGCGTAGGTCTCGAGCAGCGGCAACGGACACGGCGCGCCGCCGCACACGAGCATCCGCACGCTCGACAGGTCGGACGACGCGAAATCCGGATGCTGGGCCATGAACTGGAACATCGCCGGCACGCCGAACATCGTCGTGATCCGGAATTCGGCCATCGCCCGCAGCGCCTCGCCCGGGTCGAACGAGCGATGCAGGACCACGGCGCCGCCCTTCTGCCAGGTGATCAGCGTCGTCACGTTCAGCCCGCCGATGTGGAACAAGGGCGCGACGACCAGCGTGACGTCGTCCTGCAGGATGTCGAAATTGAAGATCGCGTTGACGTTGTTCCACCACAGGTTCGAGTGCGTCAGCATCGCCCCCTTGGGACGCCCGGTCGTACCGGACGTGTACATCAGGACCGCCGGATCGTCGGGTTCGACGGTCACGCCCTCGGCGATCGGCTCGGCGGCCTCCTCGACCGACCGCCAGCCGTCGACCGCGGCCCCGACCGTCATGAAGTCGCGCACGGTCGTGAGCTCGTCGCGCACGCTGTCGATGACCGGCCGGTGCGCGGCGTCGGCGATCAGCGCCTGGGCGCCGCAGTCGTTGACGATCAGCGACAGCTCGGGCCCGGTCAGCCGGAAGTTCAGCGGCACGAAGGCCGCCCCCAGCCGCGCGGTGGCGAACAACCCGATCAGGAACGTCGGCTGGTTCAAGCCGAGGAAAGCGACGCGCGCGCCGCGCTCGACGCCGCGCGCGCGCAGCAGGCCGGCCATCTGGTCGATGTCCCGCATCAGCTCCGCGTACGTCCAGGTGCGGCCCTCGAAGATCAGCGCCTTGCGCGTCGCGGCACGGCGCGCGCGCTGCGCGATCCAGTTGCCCAGGCCAATGTCCGGCGTCATCGAGCGTCTCCTCTTCGTAGGCGGTTCGTTGGACAAACGGCAATCGTAGGAAACCCGGATGGTCGGCGTCAACGATGATTACCCGGATCCGCGGCGGCGCAGGTACGAAAACGCCTCTCGGTCTGCTCAGCCAAACGGATTGCGGATGGCCAGACCATCCAGGGCCTGGCCGTCCTGCATGTCCTCGCTGAACAGGATCGTGCAATCGGCTAAGGTCGCGGCGGCGACGATCAATGCATCCCAGTGAGAGAAACCATATCGCTCGCCGAGCCGCATCGCATGCTCCACGGTGACGGCATCGAGCGGGACGACTTCGCAATGACGCATCAGCGCACGTGCGGTTTCATGCGCAGCCGCGCGCGTCAGACCGAGCTTGCGGGTGCAGACGCTGATGAACTCGTTGGCAACCTGGGTGCTGATGGTCGGGCGGTCGGCCAGCAGGGCTTCGGCCCCGGCCGCCTTGACCGGATCCTCTCCCAGCAGATAGACGGCGACATTGGTGTCGATGAAGCAGCGATCAGCCACGTTCGTGAAGCTCATCGCGGTTGATGCGCATACCGGTTTTCCATGCGCCGCGATGACGGCGGAAGACGCTGAAATCAGGTTCCGCGAGTGGCTGTTCCGGTTTCAGGCGCGCAATGGCCTGGCCACGCCGCGTGATGACGATTTCTTCGCCGGCCTCGACCGCATCGAGCAGGGCGCTCAGCCGGGCTTTGGCTTCGGCGAGACTGACGGTTCGCATCATGACTCCAGTTGGTCACTTCGATTGGTCATCTTATCATGAGCCGCTGCTGAACGGCTGGGTCGAGTCGAAGGCAGGGAGGCCCGTTTGTGCCGAAAACGGCCTGGCCAAAATACGCCGACGAGCGACAGCGGTGGCTCTGGTCGTTTGAACACGGACCGACGGGAGATAAGTGGACTGGCTGCGGTTTGAAGTG
>JASGFT010000044.1:0-30513 GCA_047605425.1 Burkholderiaceae bacterium
CCTACATTCCGCAGTTCGGAAGACGCATTAAATCGTAATTTCCGGGGCTGACAGCGCCGGATCAGGGTTCGGTCGGCTGCTCGGCGTCGATCAGTAGCTCGGAGTCGACCTCCCAGTCGCGCAGCAACTTCTTGACGAGGCGATGGTTGTCGATGGCCTTGCGCAGCTCCAGGGCCTGCTCGGCCGTGACGTAACGGTGAGCAAGCTTGCCGGCACGCATGCGCCCCCACTCGTAGTACGGGCCGTGGCGCGCCGAGGGGTCCGTCGCGCAGCGACAGGTAGGTTTGCCGCACTTCATCATCCGCTCGCTAAGCGAACCGGAGCACAACAACTCGATCTCGCCAAGCGCCTTTCGCAGCTTCGCGATGCGTTCGCGCGCGGCTTGCACCTTGCGGGCGGAAGGTCTGCGCGGGGCGGGGGATTTTTTCAAGGTCAGGGCTTGATCGATGGCTATATTACGCTTAATATAGCGTAGGAGTCATGGCAGAGCAAACATCACCCCACGCGCAGCTCGATCTGCTGACCGAGCGCCTGGGCCCTTTACCCCTGCTCAACCACTTTATCGACCGCGCCGGCGTTCTCGATGTGCTCGCTCGCCATGTCGACGGCCCGGACCCTTCACGCCGGTCCGCCATCTCTCACGCCCAGGCACTGGGCGTGCTGCTGCGCTCGATCGTCGTCGAGCGCGAACCGGTCTATCGCCAGCACGAGACCGCCGCTTCGTTCGCCACCGGCCTGTTCGGCGTATCGGCTGCCGAACTCAAGCATCTGAGCGACGACCGCATCGGCCGTGCGCTGGATCGCCTGTTCCAGATCGATCGGGCAGCCTTGCTGACCGAGGTCATCGTGAACCTGGCACGCCGGTTCGGCGTTCGCTTCGAGCGCCTGCACAACGACTCGACCTCGGTCTCCTTCTGCGGGCAGTACCGGTCTGCGTCCGGGCGCCGCGTAGGCGGGCGCGTCGCGCCAGCGATCACCTACGGCTACAGCAAGGACCATAGGCCGGACTTGAAGCAGTTGCTCTTCATCCTGACCATCGATGGCGAGGACGGCGTACCGGTGCACTTTCGGTGCGCCGACGGCAACGTGGCCGATGTTTCGACCCACATCGACACCTGGAACGCGCTGCGCGAGATCGCCGGCCGGGTGGACTTCCTGTACGTCGCCGACAGCAAGCTGTGCTCGCGCCAGAACATGGATCACATCGCACGCCAGGGCGGCCGGTTTGTCACCGTCATGCCACGCAACCGTCAGGAGGATACCCAGTTCCGCCGCTGGATCCAGACCAACACGCCGGCCTGGGAGCTTGTCTGGCAGCGGCCCAACCCCAGGCATGCCGATGGCCCGCGCGATGATTGGTACGTCTTCAGCCCCGAAGCGCCATCGGCCGAGGCCTACCCCATCGTCTGGGTCTGGAGTACGCTGCTGACCCTCAAGCACGGCTACCGGCGTCAGAAGAACGTCGCCGCCGCGATCGACCACCTCGTGGACATCAAACGCCGGCTCGGTGCCGCCCGGGCCCGGTTGCGCGGCGCCGCACAGATCGACCTCGAAGTCCAGGACATCCTCGCTCGCCACCACGCCGTCCGTTACCTGAAGGTCACCCGCGTCGTGCGCGAAGAGCACATCTTTCGCCAAGTCCGGCGCGGCCGGCCCGGCCCCGACACCGCCTACCGCAAAATCACCAAACGACGCTACGACATCGAGTGGGCCCTCGACACTGAGGCCATCGCCTACGATCAAAAGAGCGATGGTATGTACCCACTGATGACCAACGACCGCTCGCTGTCTCCTGCCCAGGTCCTCGTCGCCCATAAGGGCCAACCGCGTATCGAGAAGCGCTTCGAGCAGATCAAGTCCGTGCACGAGATCGCGCCAGTCTTTCTCAAGAACGAAGCACGCATCGAGGCGCTCTTCACCGTCTACTTCCTTGCCCTCGTCATCCAGGCACTGATCGAGCGAGAGCTGCGCCTGGCCATGAAACGCCAGACGATCGATTCGCTGCCTATCTACCCCGAAAGCCGCGCCTGCCGACGTCCAACCACCGAGCACCTCCTGCGCTTGTTCAGCCTCGCGGAACGCCACATCCTTCTGGACAACGGCAACCTCATCAAGACCTTTGAACCCGAGCTGACCGCGCTGCAGACTCAGGTGCTCGGCCTGCTCGGGGTGCCCATCACCGCCTATCGACGCACGCGATAGTCATCCTCGTTCGCGCCGGCGGGAAATTCATCGTAATTGCGTCTGGCGAAGTGCGGAATGTAGGTCAGGTGTCTGCCGGTCAGAGAACTACCCAGCTCACCGGACAGCAATTGGGCATTCGAGCCCGTGACAACGAAGACGCAATCATCGGGCCGATCGAGTCTGCTGCGCAGCCAGCGCTGCCAGCCTTCCACCCACTGGATCTCATCGAGAAAAAAGACGAGCGGCGCCCTGCGCGACGCCTTGCCATGCCGCGCGATGAAGGCGGCATGCAAGGCATCCAGCGTTTCCCAGCGTAGGTATGCGGCCAGGCGTGGATCCTCGAAATTGAGGAACACACAGCGCGCCGGATTCAGACCGTAATGGCCGATGAACTGCCGCAGCAGCGTGGACTTGCCACAGCGGCGCACTCCTTGCACCACGACGGCGACACGCGGATCCAATGCCTGTGGCAAGTCGACATCCCTGGGCACAGCCGGCGGTGGCTTCCGAGTCCAGAAGCTCCAGTCGGCAGCGATTGCAAGGATATCCATGGGTGTCGACTGTACTCGACGAGCGAACTATCGTCGAGTGGATTCGACACTGCCGCCCCGTGAACAGCGCCATGGCAGAGCAGGTAGCGTAGAGCGCGCGCAAGACGTATATGGGCTGTGGTGGATGAAGTCGATTTTCGTTCCTCTCATAAGGGGAAGTTTCTCCCCACTTCAAACTCTTTAACCGACTACCCCTCGGCAGCGCTCCGCACATTCCCCAGGCCGCTAGCAAAGTCGCGGTCGACCGCTCGTCAGAAGTCGATCTGGCATCCAACGGCGGATGGCTACTGACCTGCGACGGCATCTCCGACCTGGTTCTCGGTAGAACAGCGCTGTTCCTGACGTCGCTCGAAGAAGAAATCGAAGTCCTCGACCCGGCCAACACCGAGTTGGTACCCGACACCAGCCCCGCGTACACGGCATCCCTACTCTACCTGGAAAGCCAGCGCCGACGCAGCGTCGTCAACGACGACCGCATCCATCTCGGCCACCACGATGCGTTGCAACGCATTGCCCTTCAGAAGACCCTGTTCTCCACCCCCGACGCCGCGCGGGAGTCGGCGATCGAACGGATCGAGCTACTTGAACACAAGCCCCAACCAACGGCGCCCGAACAGCACGAGATCAGCCCCTTGCTGCGCTTCGTCGCGGCATTCGACTCGCTGCTCGACGATCCGCACGACCACTACGCGTTGTGCGCGGACACGCAGCGAATGCTGGGCGCGATCGAATCCGCTCGCCAGGCCAGGCCAGGCGAGAAGAAGAGACCTGGCCGTAACTGCACTACCTCTGGCCCCTGCATCCGATCATGGAATGGCTGGGCGACCGCGTCCTGACCCACTTCGGTCGACCTGGGATTTCCGACTAATTCCGGCGTTGCTATTTGTTCTAAACCATCGACACGCTTCTGTCGATAGGCTTAATATCGTAGAATTGGCTAATCTTGGCAGTCAGATTACACATTCGGCTAAGGCGCGCGACATGTCGGAACCCGAAGGCGAGATCCTGACCCTCGACGAGGTCGCTCTGTACTTCAAGGCCGGCAAGCGCACGGTCTACCGCCTGGCGCAGAAAGGCGAGATCCCGGCCTTCAAGCTGGGCGGCACGTGGCGCTTCCGGCGTGCCGAGCTGGACCGCTGGATTGCCGCCGGCATTCGGAAGAAGAAATCGGTGGCGCAGTGACATCGCAGCCCCTGACGCCGCATCAGAGCCAGTACGTCGCCTGGCTGCTCACGCGCCGTACCGCGGGAGATTCAGTGGAGTCGCTGGCGACCACGCTGGTCGATTCACAGATCGACCTCAATCCGCACCAGGTCGAGGCAGCGTTGTTCGCCTGCCACAACCCTCTTTCGCGCGGCGTCAACCCGGTCATCAACCCCGAGTACAACGCGGTGCAACTTGCCGAGGCGCTGGCCAAGCTGGAAGGCTTCACCTACGCGCCCTCCGAGTCGCGCTGGTGGCAGCACGGCCATTCCAGTGAGCGCGACTTCATCTACGTCACCACGCAAAACCTGTCGGCCGAGCAGTTGCAGGCGCTGGCCGATGAGGTCGGGCTCGAGCGGAGCCTGCTGGTGTGCTGCTCGGCCTTCCCCGGCGTGACCGCCGCCCGGGCCGCGGAACGCTGGCCGAACCTGACGCTGAGGAAGATCCCGAAGATGGTGCTGACCCGCTGCCATTGGGGCCGTGACGACTACAGCCTCAACGTGGCCAACCTGCCGATGGCAGAGCCCGAGCCGGAAGTACCCTCGCCTCAGTCCTCACCCCGGCCGGCTCCCGCACGCGGGAGAGGGAGGAAAGCTGTCGGCACACCGGATTTGTTCGGTGATGCCGGGGAGGAGGCGTAATGAACAAGAACGTCGCTGCAATCCCAGCCGACTACGCAGACTGGCTATCCGACATCAAAAACCGGGTGACGGCAGCCCGCCAGCGTGCGGCGCTGGCGGCCAATGGGGAGTTGATCGGGCTCTACTGGCAGATTGGCCGGGACATTCTGCAACGGCAGTCCGCCCAAGGCTGGGGCAGCAAGGTCATCGAGCGGCTGGCGCGTGATCTGCGCGAGGCGTTTCCGGAGATGAAGGGGTTTTCCCGTGCCAATCTGCTTTACATGCGTGCTTTTGCCGAAATCTGGCCGGATGAAGCAATTGTCCAGCAGCTTGCTGGACAATTGCCTTGGTTCCACAACGTCATCCTGATAACGCGCCTGAAGGAGCATCAGGCCCGAGTGTGGTATGCCCGGCAGGCCATCGCCGAAGGCTGGTCACGAGCCACGCTAGAGGTTCAGATCCGCCACCGCCTGCATGAACGGCAAGGCCAAGCCATCACCAACTTCAGTGCCCGCCTGCCCGCGACGCACTCGCAATTGGCGCATGAAACGCTGAAAGACCCGTATCTGTTCGACTTTCTGGGTTTGGGCGACGACGCCCACGAACGGGAGATCGAAAACGCGCTGGTTCGGCACATCACCAAATTCCTGCTGGAGCTGGGCAGTGGTTTTGCCTTCATGGGCCGGCAATACCGGCTGGAAGTGGACGGCAGCGAGTTCTTCATAGACCTGCTCTTCTATCACACCCGGCTCAAGTGCCATGTAGTGGTGGAACTCAAGGCCACGGCCTTCAAGCCTGAACATGCGGGGCAGTTGAATTTTTACCTGACGGCTGTGGACAGGCAGGTCAAGGCCCCGGACGACAAGCCGACCATCGGCCTGCTGCTGTGCAAAACACAGAGCCGTCTGATCGCGGAATATGCACTGTCAGGCCTCGACAAGCCCATTGGGGTGGCCGAGTACCAGTTGGTGCGCGCCTTGCCGGAGACGCTGGCAACCAGCCTGCCGACGGTCGAGGAGTTGGAGAGCGAGTTGGACGCGCTAGGCGATACCCCCTCGGAAGCGGAAACGGGTAAGCGGGACTCACAAGTCGGCGTGAAGGATGAAGGAGAGGACGCATGAGCGCCCGCGTCCAGAACCACATCGCCAGCCGACTGTCTCTTCGGCCGCCACAGGCGGAATCCCTCGCCAGGCTGGCGCGCATGGTCGACGCCGCGCCCGATCTTCTGGAACACGAGCGCGATGTCCTGGCCATCCTGTCGACGCTGAAGGCCGAGTTCACCACGCTGGAGGACTTCGAGCGCGAGTTTCCGTCATTGTGCTTCGCGCTGGCCACCGGCGTGGGCAAGACGCGGCTGATGGGGGCCTTCATCGCTTACCTGCACCTGGCGTATGGCATCAGCAACTTCTTCGTACTGGCGCCGAACCTGACCATCTACAACAAGCTGATCACCGACTTCACGCGCAACACGCCGAAGTACGTGTTCAAGGGCATCGCCGAGTTCGCGCAGCAACCGCCACTGATCATCACCGGCGACAATTACGACCAGACCGGAGCGGTCGTGGATGATCAGCGGCAATCGTCGATGCAGGGCGTCGCGAACGACGTGCGCATCAACATCTTCAACATCTCGAAGATCAACTCCGAGGTGCGCGGCGGCAAGGAGCCGCGCATCAAACGCATGCGCGAGGTTCTGGGCGACAGCTACTTCGACCATCTGGCGAATCTGCCCGATCTGGTGCTGTTGATGGACGAATCGCACCGCTACCGAGCCAGTGACGGTGTGCGCGCCATCAATGAACTGAAGCCGCTGTTCGGCCTGGAGGTGACGGCAACGCCCTTCGTGGAGTCGAGCAAGGGCCCTGTGCCGTTCAGGAACGTGGTGATGGACTACCCGCTGGCGCGGGCTATGGAGGATGGCTTCGTCAAGGAGCCGGCCGTGGTGACGCAGCGCAACTTCGACGTCAGGGCGCACACGCCCGAGGAGATCGAAAAGACCAAATTGGAAGACGGCGTCCGCCTGCACGAAACGACCAAGGTCGAGTTGCTGACCTATGCGCGTGAGAACGGCGTGAAGGCGGTCAAGCCCTTCATGCTCGTGATCGCGCGCGATACCACGCATGCAGGCCAACTCCTGGCGCTTCTGGAATCGGAAGCCTTCTATGAGGGGCGCTATCAGGGCAAGGTGATCCAGGTCGACTCCAGCCGCACCGGCGCGGAGGAAGAAGCGATGATCACGCGACTCCTGGCCGTGGAGACCGTGGACGAGCCGACCGAGATCGTCATCCACGTCAACATGCTCAAAGGGGGCTGGGACGTGACCAACCTCTACACCATCGTGCCGCTGCGCGCCGCCAATGCTCGCACGCTGATCGAGCAGTCCATCGGTCGTGGTCTGCGGCTGCCCTACGGAAAGCGCACCGGAGTGGTTGCGGTGGATCGCCTGAACATCGTTGCGCACGACCAGTTCCAGTAGATTATCGACGAGGCCAACCGCGGCGATTCGCCGATCCGTCTGAAGCAGATCATCCTCGACGCGCCGAGCGCCGAAGACAAGAAGGTCAGCGTGCAGGTGGTATCGGGTGCGGCCGCGCGACTCGGCTTGACGGAAACGCCCGTGGTGCAGACCGGCGCCATGGACGATGCCACCAACTCAGCCGCTGACGTTGCGCCGCAACCGGTGTTCACGACCGCGGCGGAGAAGCAGGCCGCGCGCGTCGTCATGGACGTGATCGGCAAGTACGAGGTACGGCGCGATCTGGTGCCCACCAGCAGCGCGTTGCTGAAGCCGGAAGTCCAGCAGGAGATCTTGGCGGAGGTGGCGGAGCGGCTGAAGCCGTTGCACGGTGAGCTGTTGGTCGGCGTGGACGAATCAGTGCCTGCGCTTGATCTTTCTGCCGTGGTCGCCAAGACGACCGAGATCGTCGTGCAGCAGACCATCGACATCCCGCGCATCGCCGTGGTGCCCGCCGGCGAGGTGACGACCGGCTTTCGCGCGTTCACCCTGGACCTGGGTCGACTCCATCTTCAGCCTGGGCAGCACGAGATCGTCGGCCAGATGCTGCGCACCAACGAGCAGTTCACTCTGGCCGCCGAGGCCGGGCTGAAGGAGCCGCGGCCGGAGGACTACATCGTTCATGCCCTGGTCGATTTCGACGACATCGACTACTTTGCCCACGCCGATCTGCTCTACGACCTTGCGGGCCAGATGGTCCGGCACTTGCGCGGTTACTTGTCCGAGGCTGAGACCGTGAGCGTGCTCGACCGCGACCGCCGCCTGATCCTGAAGTAGTTCAAGCCCGCGAAGGGGCAGTTCCAGATCTATTACAAGCCCGGCATCGAGCAGCCGGAGTACGTTCCCGATTTCGTGGCCGAGACCGATGCCTCGATCCTGATGGTCGAGACCAAGGCGCGCGCCGACATCGACACCCAGGAGGTCCAAGCCAAGGCTATCGCCGCCGCGCAGTGGTGCAAGCACGCCCGCGACCATGCGGCCAGCGTCGGCTCCAAGCCCTGGAATTACCTCTTGGTGCCGCACGACGAGATCAACGAGTCGAGGCGGCTCGTGGACTTCAGGCGCTTCGAGCGAAGGGAGTGAGGCGCTCACCAAACGACGCTACGACATCGACGCATGCGCTTGCCATCCTTGCCCGCGCCTTCGGGATTTTCAGCGGAATCGCAACTGGCGCATGGCCCTGGTCGAGATCAGCGTGCTGGTTGCCCAAGCCCTCGGCCTGACACTCGAAGAGCCGTTGCTGATCTACCGCGCCCAGTTCCCGGTGATGCAAGGCGACGAGCGCGACACCTGGTACGACATCCATGGCCGGATCGTCTTCACGAACAGCAAGGGCCTGGTCGGCGTAGGCCTACCGAGGAAAGGCTCGCGATCCACGCCTCGCACCCGCATCAACGCGCCAACTGGCCCCAGCCGCGAGGGAAACTTCGGTTGGGAAAATCTCTGGACTTATCCCGATGCCGAACGGGACGACGAGTCCATCGTCAAAGCAGGAGGATCACCGAAGATCCCCGATGGCACGGTGATCACACAATGGGTGAAGGACGACACCCTGCCCGGCGGACCCCGAACCGTTGAACGCTGCTACACGTCGCCCCGTTGGCGCAAGCGAACCGGAAGGACGACTACCGGCTGGCGTGGGCACATTTCGAGCGGGAGTGCCGTATCGCGCCGGAAAGCGACCGGGGCCGGGCCGCCAGCGTCAATCGGCGAGAGAACCGGGCATGGCATCCGTCGATACCTCACCGCGACTGCGGCGGCCAACGCCGCGCAGTGTGGACCAGCGCAAGAGTCCAGACCGCTTCATCCGTGCACTCACAGACCATCCGGTAGCTCTCGTGCACGATCAACTCGCGCGTACCGGCGACGATTCCCGGAGCGCCGATCAACGGATGGGCCGCCAGACGGCGCGTGCCGGCGGCGAACAAGGCATCCATGCGGACCGCCGCGCGCGGGTTGTCCTGCGAGATGAAGTCGAAGATATCGGTGCGGTCCTGCTCAGCCGAGGCCGACCAGAGGACCTCCATCGGTCAGCCACGTTTGCGCCGGCCGCCAGCGACCTGAGCCCGGCGTTTGGCAAACCGAGCTTCCACATCCTCCGTGCTCGCGTAGCGCCCGGCCGCGATCTGCTCGCGGGCCACAGCGACCTTGCCCTGCAAGAACCCACCGTACTCGCGAGCTTCCGTCTGGCGGCGCACGAAATCGCGCATCAGTTCACGCACGATCTGCGAGGCAGGACGGTCGCTGGCAGCCGCCTCAGCCATGAACGCATCCCGCAGTTCCAGCTCCAGCTTCATCGTGAATACGGCTTCCTTAGTCATCGCGAGGCCCCGGCCTGAACTACTGACGGCGTATATACGACATCATTACTCGTTTGACAAGCATGCTCCCCTCCCTACTCGCCCGCGATATCCGGACCGGCCTCGAGCAATACCTGATATCGGCCTACGAACCATCGGACGCCTACACCTACGGCCTGATGAGCTGTTTCGTGGACGATGAGGGTGCCTGGCTGAAAGGCCCCTACGTTCAGATCGGGCTGCCGTTCTGCACGGGCAGCGCCGGCCGCGGATTCTTCGCAGGCTTCCAAGCCTCGGCGCTCATCAGAAATGACCCACGTAGCGGGGAGCGGTGCTGGCGCTGTATTGATGTCGAGGCCCCCCGACTCGGTGCGCACGCACGGGCATGAGCGGCCCGTGGGTGCCGGACGGCTCGGCGATGCTCGACCACTACTACCCCATCACGACTGGAACACGAACACCCCAGCGTCGCCGAAGCCGACGATGTCGGCCCGGCCGTCACCGGTGGTGTCGGCCATGAACCGCGGGTGCATGTCGATCCGCCAGCCTCCAGCGACATGACCGAAGTTGTTCATCACGAAGGCCAGGCCCTTGCCCGTGGTCACGGTGATCGTCGGCGCTGACGCCGAAACCGACGCGATCCGGAGAGCCGAGTCACTGCCGTCCCACCAGCGCGAGCTCGGGTTCGTGTCGACGCCGAAACGCGGCGCCGTCGCCGCGGCGTCGAACAGGTCGCCGCTGTCGCCGGTGTTGGCACCATGCTCGAGGTGGAACTGCCCGTCGGCCTGCTCGAGGGACAGCTCGTAGTGCTGTGCCGGCGTCATCTGCTCGTTGCTGTTGCTACCGGTCTCGTCGACGTGCCAGATCGCGAGCCCCGAGTCGGGCAGGCCGGCGTCGCGACCGCTGCGCTGCCGATTCTCGAGGATGAAGTACTCGGTCGCGCTGCGCGGGTGGAGCAGGAAGTCGTTGCTGCCGGCCGGAAGCGCGTAGCTGGCCGACGGTTGCAACGTCGTCAGGCTCGTCGCCCATCCGGCTTCGTTCTTCAGATAGGCGCTGATCTCGACCGGGTTCTTGTCGGGACCGCCGTAGCACATCAGGCAATAGTTGCCGACACCGCTGGATTCGCTGCCGTAGTCGTACAGGTCGGGAAAGTCGCACACCATGTGCCCGTTCTCATGGCAGAAGGTGCGCAGCGTCAGCTCGCTGCCCATGTTCGTGATCTGGTAGTCGTTGAGCTTCTTCGTCGACGTGACCTGGAACGGCGAGGCCAGCGCCCACGCATGCGGCCACAGGCCCTGCGACCAGACGTTGACGCGCGGGCCGGCGTAGAAGACGTTGAGCGCGTAGACGAATCCCGACGCGTCGGCGGTCAGGCCGCTGAAGTCGAAGCCGTCGTCCCGCAGGTGCGTCAGCGCCTCGACGATCAGCTCTCGCGCGCGCGGTGCTGGCGCGCAACTGCGAGGCCTGGCGCGTGATGCGAAGGTGCTTGGGGCTCGACGCCGGCGCGGACGATCCGGCCACTCGCGCGCCGGTGGGCAGCAGTTGCGACTTGTCGCCAGACAGATCGGCATAGTGATAGAAGCCCGTCGCCGGATCCAACGCGACCGTGTAGCCGTCGGGGGGTTTCGAAGACGGCATTGAACTGGTTGCCCCAGCCCACGAGTCGGACTTCGGTACCGTCGGGCTCGGTGAAGGTGAATAGCGCGCCGAGATACGCTTGTGCCATGGTCATGCTCCTCTCGATTCAGTGGTGATCGGCGCCGGTCGATGCGAGGACAGGCAGGCGTATGCCCGCTCACCGACGGTCGGGCAGCGCGGCAGGCGAGACCCGAGTGTGGTCTCTTCGCAGCCTGCGGACATCCACTTGATTGAGGAGGGATCGCCGGACGAAGCGCTGAGTTCGATGCGGATCGGCGACCGAGTCGTCCTGTTGAAGCGCTCTGCTCGGAAGCTCTCGGGTTTAATTCGAAAATCGTTGCATAAATCGTTTCAAGAAAAATCGGAAACTACGAAAACCCCATTAAACTTCAATTAATTAAGAACGGACCTTTGCACGAGAATCGTCCCGTATGCCCAAGCACCGAATGCTCGCCACGGTACTCGCTCGCGGCCCGCAACAGGCGGGGGACGTCGCCAGACTGCTCGGCGTGAGCCGGTCGACGCTCAGTCGCACCGTGCGGGCGGCCGGGCCTCGGATCGTTACCCGCGGAACCGCCCGCCGCACGACCTACGGGCTTCGCCGCACCCTGAGAGGATCGGACAGCCCTTTGCCGCTGTATCGCGTCGATGCCCAGGGCGAGCTGCACCGGATCGGCGAGCTCGACCCGGTGTCGCCGTCAGGCATCGCGGTGCGCTGGGAGGACGCGGCGGCGTTCGAGTGGCCGCTGGAGCCCATGATGAGGGACGGCTGGTTCGACGGTCTGCCGTACTTCATGCAGGACATGCGAGCGCAGGGCTTCCTCGGACGGCACTTCGCTCGCAACCTGGCCGCGATGCATCCGTTGTCGGAAGACCCGCGCGACTGGTCCGATGACGACGTGCTGTACGCGTTGTCGCTCGCCGGCGCCGACACGCCGGGAAACCTGCTGCTGGGCGAGACCGCCGCGCGCCGATGGCTCGATGTCGTTGCCCGCACGCGTCTGGCCGATCCGGTGACCAGCGCCGATCCCCGGCAACACGACCTGCGCTTGAGCGAGCAGGCCGATGACGCGATGAGAACGCCCCAAGTGGGTTCGTCCGCCGGCGGAGAGTTCCCCAAGTTCGCCGGGCATCGAACGAGCGCCGAGGGCGATCTGCCGACGCTGGTCAAGTTCTCGGGCAACGACGGCTCGCCCGGCAGCCAACGCTGGGCCGACCTTCTGGTCTGCGAATCGCTGGCGGCGCTGACCCTCGCGCAGGAACTCGGCGTGCCGTCGGCGCCCGGCCGCATCTCGACCGCGGCCGGGCGGACCTTTCTCGAACTGGACCGCTTCGACCGTCATGGTCCGCTGGGCCGCTCGGCCGTGCTGTCATGGTTCGCGATCAATCACGGCCTCGTCGGCAGCACCGACGATTGGCCCACGGCAACGAAATCCCTGGTACAGCGCGACTGGCTGAGCGTCGACGATTGGCATCGGATCCGGAAACTCTGGCTGTTCGGCCGGCTCATCGCCAACACCGACATGCACGACGGAAATCTCGCGTTCGTGCCGAGCGCCGAGTCGAGGCCGGGACGACATGGCTTCGCGCTGGCGCCCGTCTACGACATGCTGCCGATGGCTTACGCGCCGGGACGCGGCGTCGAGCCGCCGGTGATCGACTATCGTCCCCGGCTTCCGCTTCCCGAGGAACGCGACGACTGGGCGGCGGCGGCCCGGGCGGCGATCCGCTTCTGGTCAGCTTGCGTGGACGATCAGCGCATCACTTCCCCGTTTCGCACGATCTGTGAAACCAATGCCAGACGGCTGTCGGCGGTGCTCGGCTGAGAGGCTGAGGCGGCGGGCGCCCGCTTCAACGGCTCGACCGAGGACCAGCGCTACTACGCCGGCGAGCGCATCCCCAGCTACACGCTGCTGGACCTGATGCTGCGCTACGAGCTCACCCGCCAGGTGGCACTGCAGCTCAATGCCCGCGACCTCACGAACAAGACCTTCGTCAGCGGTTGCGACTTCTACTGCTACTACGGCAACGGAAGAACGATCGACCTGCGGCTCAAGTACGCCTGGCGCTGACCGGCGGTTTCTCGCCGGGCTTCGCGCGATCGGGGTCGCGCGGCCCGGCGGCCACGGGCCGGAATCGGCGATGCCCGATAAACTATGCCGATTTCCAGCTCCGCCGCGCTGCCCGCCCTGCCGCAAGGCCCGGACCGGCAGCCGGCGCCGAACCCCGATGCCCATCGACACCACCATCCAACGCTTCCAGGCCGACGTCATCGACGCGTCGATGGAAGTTCCCGTCCTGGTCGACTTCTGGGCCGCCTGGTGCGGCCCCTGCAAGACGCTGACGCCGATCCTCGAAAAGCTCGAGAACGACTACAACGGCCGCTTCAAGCTGGTCAAGGTCGACACCGAGGCCGAGCAGCAGTTGGCCCAACATTTCCGGATCCGCTCGATCCCGACCGTCTACGCGTTCGTCCGCGGCCAGCCGGTGGACACGTTCCAGGGTCTGCTGCCCGAGGGCAAGCTGCGCGAATTCATCGACAAGCTGATGCCGAACCCTGCCGAGACCGAGTTCGAGCAGGCGGTCGAGGCGCTGGACCGCGGCGATACCGACGCCGCGGTTCGCCACGTCCGCAAGGTGATCGAGCTCGATGCCGGCCATGACGACGCCCGCCTGCTCTACGCGCAGCTTCTGCTGGCCGGCCAGGATCCGGCCGCCGCCCAGGCCCAGCTCGACGCGCTGAGCGACGCCGCGAAACGCGACCCGCAGGTGGCGGCGCTGGCGGCGCAGATCGCCGCCGCCGTCGAGGCGGCCAAACCGCCGGCGCCGACGGCGCTGCTCGCCCGCGTCGAGGCCGATCCGGCCGACCTGGCGGCCCGGATGGAGCTCGCCGAGTACTGGATCCAGCACAAGGCCTGGGCCGAGGCCTTCGAGCAGTTGCTCGAGGTCGTGAGCCGCGACCGCGCGCATGGCGACGACATCGGCCGCAAGCGGATGGTCGAGGCGTTCGCGCTCGCCGACAGCCAGCCGCAGCTCGTCGCGCAATGGCGGCGGCGGCTAGGCGCCGCGCTCAACGTCCGCTGAACGCCTGCTTCGGCGGCTCGTGGAGGGCAACCGGATCGACGTTGCCGCTCCAACCCGCGGATAGGGCGCGTGGATCTCCCATTGCCCGGTGGACGGCATCACTCGAGCTTGCCCATTTCCTTGAGCACCTCGTTCGCCGTCTTGAACGCTTCGAGGCCGGCAGGAATGCCGCAATACACGGTCGCGTGCAGCAGGACCTCCTTGATCTCGTCCACCGTCACGCCGTTGTTGATGGCGCCCTTGACGTGCAGCTTGAGCTCGCCGGGCTTGCCCAGCGCCGTCAGCATCGCGAGATTGAGCATGCTGCGCGACTTTCGGTCGAGACCCGGCCGGTTCCACGCATAACCCCAGCACCACTCGGTCGTGATGTGCTGAAAGGCCATCATGAAATCGTTCGCCGAGTCGATGGATTTGTCGACGTATTCCGCGCCCAGGACTTCGCGGCGCGCGGACAGGCCGGCGTCGAAAAGTTCGCCGAGGGATGTGTTCTTGTCGTGGCTCATGTGGGTGTCCGCGTAATGGAAAGGGAGACAGGAAGGATCGGATCGACGGATCCGGATCGAGACCATCATAGGCCGAGATAAGCGGCCTTGACGGCGGGATTCTGGTTGAGCTCGGCGGCGGCGCCCTCCAGCGCGATGCGGCCGCCCTCGAGAACGTAGCCGCGCGACGCGACGTCGAGCGCCAGGCCGACGTTCTGCTCGACCAGGAGAATCGAGGTGCCGCGCCGATGAATCTCGACGAAGGCATCGTGCATCTCCTCGACCACTTTCGGCGCGAGACCGTGGCTCGGTTCGTCCAGCAGCAGCAGTTTCGGCTCGAGCATCAGCGCGCGGCCGACGGCGACCATCTGCTGCTCGCCGCCCGAGAGCGTGCCGGCCAACTGCCCTCGCCGCTCCAGCAGCCGCGGAAACAACGCGAAGACGTCCCGCATCCGCGCGGGCAGGTCGGACGCCGCGCGCGCGGTGAACGCCCCCAGCAGCAGGTTCTCCTCGACCGTCATGTCCGGGAAGACCTGCCGTCCCTCGGGCACGTGGGCGATGCCGAGCGCGGGCACCTGATGCGATCTGCGGGTCGAAAGGTCGACGTCGCCGAATCGCAGACGGCCGCTGACGCGCGGCACCAGCCGCGATATGGCGCGCAGGATCGTGCTCTTGCCGGCCGTGTTGGCGCCGATGATGCAGACGAACTCGCCCTCGAAGACCGCGATGTCGACGCCGTGGAGCACCTCGACTTCGCCGTAGCCGGCATGCAGGCCCTGGATCGACAGCAATGGCGCGGCGTTCACGCGCGCTTCTCCGCGGACTTGCCCAGATAGGCTTCGACCACGCGCGGATCGTCGGCGATCTGCCGCGGCGTGCCGTCGGCGAGCAGCTTGCCGAAGTTCAGGACCAGGATGCGGTCGCAGATCGCCATGATGGCTCGCATATGATGCTCGACGACCAGCAGCGTGATGCCGTCGTCGCGCAACGAGCGGATCAGGTCCATGATCTCGCGCATCTCGACCGGGTTCAGCGCCGCCATCACCTCGTCGAGCAGCAGTATCCGGGGACCGGTGCACAGCGCCCGCGCGAGCTCGACCCGCGCCCGCTCCGGAAACGACAGCACGCCCGCCTGCTTGTGCGCGATCGCCGCCAGCCCGACGCGCCCGAGGCAGCGCAGCGCGGCCTCGCGAGCGCCCCGCACGTCGTGGCGAAGGAGCCCGGCGGTCAGCACGTTGTCGAGCACCGAGCTCTCGCCGAACAGCGCGACGTTCTGGAACGTCTTGGTCATGCCGAGCGCGGCGATCCTGTGCGGCTTCAGCCCGACGACCGGTTTGCCGTCGAGCAGGATCGATCCTTCGTGGGGCGGGACCAGGCCGACCAGCGTGCTGAACAGCGTGGTCTTGCCGGCGCCGTTCGGGCCGATCAGCCCGATGATCTGGCCTTTCGGCACCGAGAACGTGACGTCGGCGAGCGCCTGCAAGCCGCCGAAACGCCGCGAGACGCCGCGCACGTCGAGAAGGCTCATGGCGCCGCCTTCGCCGCGATCCTCGCGCGCAGCGAGCGCAGGACGGTGATCACGCCATGGGGCCGCCACAGGATGAGGGCGATCAGGATCAGGCCGAACACGACTTGCGAAAGTCCGGCGGCGCTCGACGAGAACCATTCGTTCATCAGCTCCTCGAGCGGAAGGATGAAGAACGCGCCGAGGATGGGTCCGATCGCCGTGCCGATTCCGCCCAGGATCGCGATCAGCGCGATGCGGATCGAGATCGCGGCCGCGCTGAAAACGGTGTCGGGATCGAAGAACACCGCCACCTGTACGTAGAGCGTGCCCAGCATCGCCATCAGCGTGCCGGAGATCACCGCGGCCTGCAGCTTGACGCGCGTCGTATCGATGCCGATGACCTCGGCCGCCGACGGGTTCTCCTTGATCGCGCGCAGGCGGTAACCCATCGCGCCTTTGCGGATCGATTCGAAGATCGCCGTCGTGACGACGAGCGCGGCGAGCGCGATGTAGGTGTGCGGCAGAAGCTGCTTGAACGAGTAACCGGCCCAGCTCGGCGGCGAGAACGGCACCGAAACGCCGGCCGGCCCGCCCGTCAACGGCACCCAGACGTTGGCGATGACGCGCATGACCTCGCCGAAAGCCAAGGTCGCCAGCGCGAAGTAGTGCCCCTGCAGCCGCATCGTCGGAATCGCGATCAGCAACGCGGCCAGGCCGCCGAGAACGCCGCCGGCCAGCATGCCGAGCCATGGACTGATGCCGAACTTCAGCAGCAGGATCGTCGACGTATAGGCGCCGATGCCGAAGAACGCGGCATGGCCGAGCGAGGTCTGGTTGGCCAGGCCGCCGACGATGTTCCAGGACTGCGCCATGGCCGCGAACAGCAGCGTGAAGGTCAGCACCCGGATCCAGTAGCCGCGCGGATCGAGCGCCAGCGGCAGCAGGCAGGCAGCCGTGATGACGATGGCCAGAACGATCCAGCGTCTCATCGGCTGGCCCCCACGAGCCCCTGCGGCCTCACGGCCAGCACCAGGATGAACACGAGAAACAGCACGAGATTCTGCAACTGGATCGGAAAGAACAACGCCGACAGCGCCTGGATCACGCCGACGGCCAGGCCGCCGACGACCGCGCCCGCGACGCTGCCCAGGCCGCCGAGCACGACGACGGTGAACATCAGCACCACGTATTGACCGCCGATACCGGGAAACACCGTCACGTACGGAAGGATCACCGCGCCGCCGAAGGCGGTCAGCCCGACGCCGAGCGCGAACGCGATCCGGTACATCAGCGCCGAATCGATCCCCATGAGCTGCGCCGCCGTCGGGTTCTGCGCGGTCGCGCGCATCGCGCGGCCGAACCAGCTCGCACGCATGAACCACCATAGCGCGACGCCGCAGACCAGCGACATGCCGAAAGCGATCAGATACGGGACGCTGACGATCAGCGTGCCCAGCGGCAACGCCATCGTCTGGTAGGACGTCGTCACCGAGCGGAACTGCGAACCGAAGGCCAGCAGCGCGCCGTTCTCGATCACGATCAGCAGGCCGACGGTAAGGAAGATCTGCGCGACCGACGGCGCCTTCAGCACGCGCGCGATCAGTTGCCCTTGCACGAACCAGCCGATGACGAACGCCACCGCGAAGGACAAGGGCGCCGCGAGCACCGGATCGAAACCGAGCAGCGCCCAGGCGAACCAGGCGGTGAACATGCCGATCATCAGGAACTCCGCTTGCGCGAAGTTGATGATCCCCATCACGCCGTAGACCAGCGTCAGGCCGATCGAGATGACGGCGTAGACACCGCCGATCAGCAGCCCGTCAACGATCGCCTGAACGAATTGCACCGAGATCGATCCCTGAACCGATCAGGACTTCCAGATCGCCTCGGCCTTCGCGTATTCCTTCGGCCAGACGGTCACGAGCTCCTTGTCGCGCCACTGCACCATCACCGGCACCGAGAGCACGTTCAGGCCCGTGTCGTCGAACCGCACGGCGCCGCCCGTCATCGCCCGGGCCCAGCCGCCGGAGAACTTCGCGCCGCGCAATGCCGCGCTGACGGCCTCGGGCTTGGCCGATTTGGCTTTTTCGATGGCCTGCACGAGCACGTCCAGCGCGACCGCGTGCTCGAGCGCCTCGTGCACCATGAAGTAGCCGAAGCGTTGGCGACGACCTGGAAGATGTTCTTGTAGCCGCGACCGGTGATCTGGTCGGCGAAGGACATCGTCAGCAACGGGATGTCGCGACGCTCGGTGACCTCGGAGATCGCCAGCGTGAGCGACGAGGCGAAGGCGCCGAGGATCGCGCTCACCTCGTTCTGGGTGATCAGGCGCTGCGCGACGTTGCCGGCCGTCGTGGGGGTCGAGGTCGAGTCGGCGATGATCAGATTGATCTTCGCGCCGCCCAGCGCCTCGATGCCGCCGGCCGCGTTGATCTCGTCGGCGACGAGCTGGATGCCGTTGCGCGAGTTGATGCCGAACTGCGCGTTGGCGCCCGACAGCGGCACGACGACGCCGACGTTCACGGCCTTGGGCTGCGCGAATGCGGGCCGGCTCACCATCGGCGCCAGCAGCGCAGCCGCGCCGGCGAGCACCGCCCGCCGCCTGGGCGCGACGGCTGGCATCGAGAATTTCTTCGGCATGAATCGTCTCCCCCCAGGGGTTGTCGTGCTGATTTTTGGGTCGGACTTTGTCATGGAACACGGGGTCAGTCAAGATGATTGCCGGATTGTCTGATAATCTGTTCGCTTCGATCATCCGATCGCTTATCCGTTGATCCGTTTTCATCCGATGACCGTGCTTCGTTCGATGTCCCGTTGTTTGACGCGCTGTTTGACGCCCCATTCGACGCTCCGTTCGATGTCCCACCGGGTAGCGACATGAAGAAAGCCGATGGCGGACTGAACGTCGCGCGCGAGGCGGCCAGCCTGCGCCTGCTGGTCGAGGACCGGCTCCGGGCCGCGATCGGCAACGGGACCTTCCGGCCCGGCCAGCGCCTGATCGAGCGCGAGCTGTGTGAACAGACGGGGGTTGGCCGCACGTCGATCCGCGAGGCCTTGCGTCGACTGGAAGCCGAGGGCCTGGTGACCACGACGCCGCATCGCGGCCCGACGGTCAGCACGATCACGGCCGACGAAGCCGGGCAGCTCTACGAAGTGCGGGCGATGCTCGAGGGGTTCGCCGGGCGCGAATGCGCGCGGCAGCGCGACCCGGGCATCCTCGCCCGGCTGCGCAAGCAGTTCGACATCATGGGGCGGGTCGCGCGGCGGCAGGACCGCAGCGAGCTCCTTGCCGCCAAGACCGAGTTCTATGCCGCGCTGCTCGAAGGCTGCGGCAACGTCTTCGTGCAGCAGTTCCTGAACATGCTGCTGAACCGCGTCACGCTGCTGCGCATGACGTCGATGACGCAAAAGAACCGCATCCCCCACAGCCTGAAGGAGATCGAGACGATCCTCGTCGCGATCGAAGCCGGCGACGAAGAAGCGGCTGAACGGGCTTGCATCCAGCACATTCGCAACGCGGCCGCCGTCGCCGTCGAGGCGCTGCGCCGGAACGAATCGCGGCCGGCCACCGACTCGCCCAGGGCCGGACACTAAGTAAAAGCGAGGAGCATCCCGTGTCGCAAACCCATCTCATCGTTCCGCCGGCGAAGATCGCGGTGATCGGCCTCGGCAACATGGGGCAGCCGATGGCCGCCTGTCTCGCGCGGGCCGGCTACCAGGTCGTGGGCTTCGACACCAACGCCGACGCGCGAGCGAGACTGGCCGCCGCCGCCGGGACTGCCGCGACGAGCGCGGCGCAGGCCGTCGCCGACGCGACCGTCGTCATCACGCTGTTGCCGGACGGCAAGATCGTGCGCACGGCGATCGACGGCTTCAAAGCGCTTCTGATGCCGGGCGCGGTGCTGATCGACATGAGCTCGTCCGCGCCGATGGGCACCCGGACGCTCGGCGAGGAAATGATCGCCGCCGGTTTCGAGTTCATCGACGCGCCGGTCTCGGGCGGCGTCAAGCGCGCGATCGATGGCTCGCTGGCGACCATGGTCGGCGGCGACGGCGGCACGATCGACAAGGTCGAGCCGGTGCTCAAGGCGATGACCAAATCGATCATCCGCACCGGCCCGCTGGGCTCCGGCCATGCGGCCAAGGCGCTCAACAACTATGTGTCCGCCACCGGCCTCGCCGCCGCCGTCGAAGCCGTGGCGATCGGCGGTCGCTTCGGCATCGATCCGAACACGCTCGTCGACGTGTTCAATGCGTCGACCGGCCGCAACAACTCGACGGAGAACAAGATCAAGCAGTTCGTAATACCGGAATCGTTCACGTCGGGCTTCTCGCTGGCGCTGATGGCGAAGGACCTGCGCACCGCCGACGACCTGGCCCACCAGCTCGGCGTCGCCGCGCCGCTCGCGGACGAGATCGCGTCGCTGTGGGACGGCGCGCTGAAGGCGCTCGGCGCATCGGCCGATCACACCGAGATCGGCCGCTACCTGACCGCAGGAATCGCTGTTGGGCGAGACGCTTCACACTGAAGGCTGACGGTCAGCAGTCCATTGCACACTTCTTCACTGGGCATTAAACTAAGTCGTCTAGTTTAGTCTTGTCCGGTTCGATGCGTACGATCAACATCCACGAAGCCAAGACGCAACTCTCTCGCCTCGTCGAGCAGGCCGCCAACGGCGAACCTTTCATCATCGCCAAGGCGGGAAAACCTATGGTCAAGGTCGTCCCGTTGGCGACGCCCGCGGGCAAAGCGAAGCGGCTCGGCTTCCTGGAAGGCCAGCTTTCCGTTCCGGACGATTTCGACCGGCTCGGCTCAGCCGAGATCGAACGCTTGTTCGGGCTCGGTGTCGACGAGCGATGAGGCTGCTGCTCGATACCCACCTGCTGCTATGGGCTGCCACCAGACCCGGGCGCATTCCGCCCGAGGTCCGGACGCAGATCGAATCCGACGAGACGGAGTTGCTGTTCAGCTCAGCCAGCATCTGGGAAATCGCGATCAAGAGCAGTCTCGGGCGCCAGGATTTTCAGATCGACGCCCGGGCATTCCGGGCCGCGCTGTTGATCAACGGCTATGCCGAGTTGCCGATCACCGGCCAGCACGCCGCCGCTGTCGCGCCACTACCACCGATTCACCGTGATCCCTTCGACCGTATGCTCGTCGCCCAGGCCGGTATCGAAGGGGCTACGCTGCTGACGGCAGACCCTGTCGTCGGCCAGTATCCCGGCTCGATCCGCCTGGTCTAGCCGGGAGAGCACGGCCTGCCCCCTCCCCAATCGGCAACGACAATAGCGTTCCGATGCCGGTCCATCATAATCAGAAACCGGCCCAGACCTGAGCGCAATCGGAGGAGAACATGATCGTTGTAATCGGTGAAATGACGGCGCGTCCCGAAACGTTCGAAGAACTGAAGCGGCTGAGCCTCGAACACGTCCATCGATCGCGCGGCGAACCGGGATGCCTGTATCACTCGGTGCAGGTCTGTTGCGAGGATCCGCTGAAGCTCGTCTTCGTCGAGCGCTGGGCGGACAAGGCGTCCCTGAACGCGCATTTCCTGCTGCCGATCACCGCCGAGATCATGCGCGCGGGACGCAAGCTTGCCGCGTCCGCGCCGCCGATCACGATTTACGACACGACGACCCTATCGATGGACGAGATCCTCGCGTCCTGACAGCTTGCGCGGGGTCGGCCTCAGCGGATCTCGCCGCCCATCAAGCGGAACATCTCGACGAGTTGCGGGCTCATCGGCATGTTCAGGCGCTGGCCGCTGGGCAACTGGCGCAGGAACCACTTGCCGTAGAGCCACTCGAGCTCCCGCGACGCAGCCAACGCCTGGACCGCGTCACCGACGACCGCCTTCATGTCGGGATCGCGCGCCGGATAGCCGATGCCATACGGATCGTAGGACAGCAGGTCGCCGACGATCCGGTAGCGATCCCGGCTGTCGTGCAGCGCCAGCAGGCCGTACAGCAGCACGTCGTCGGTCGCCATCGCGTCGGCCTTGCCGCTGGCGAGCAACTGGTAGGACTCCTCGTGATCGGGCGCGATCGTGATGGTCGCGTCGATCGCGGCCTTCTTCAGCACATCGCGAACGGCCGCCTCGTTGGTCGTGCCGCGCGTCACGACGACGGTCCGCCCGCCCAGGTCGCGGTAGCCGCGTATGCCAGAACCGGCGCCGACCAGGAGCCGCGTGCCGGAGACGAAGATCGTCGGCGAGAAGGCCACCCGCTTCATCCGCTCGGCATTGGCCGTCGTCGAGCCGCATTCCAGGTCGACCTGCCCGCTCTCGATCGCGTCCAGCCGGTTGTCCGAGGTCACCGGAACCCACTCGATCTTCAACTCCTTGTCGAGCAGGGTGCTGATCCGGTCGACGATGGCTCGGCAGATGTCGATCGAATAGCCGATCGGCTCTCCGCGCGGGCTCAGGTAGGAGAAGGGTATCGATGCCGCGCGGTGGCCGATGGCGACGCTGCCGCGGGCATGGATCCGCGCCAGCGCGCCTTTCAACTGACCGACCAGCGGTGCGGCGGCATCGCGCGCGGCCGGCGAATCGTTCGTCGACGACTCGAACTGGGCCCAGGCCTGGATCGACACCAGGCACAAGGCGGCGGCCAGCATCAGGGCCCAGACCCTGGACGGCGAACATCTCACGACAGTCTCCCTCGCGGCTCGGAGGCTGACAAGCATCAGGCCGCGGCCGGCTGCGTCGGGGGCAGCGACCGGGCCAACTCGGCATCGAGCTCGCGCCCGAATTCCTCGGCCTCCTCCTCGGTCATCAGTTGCCCTTCCCACTTCGCCACGACGGCCGCCGCGACCGAATTGCCGACCGCGTTGGTCGCCGAACGCCCCATGTCGAGGAAAGTGTCGATGCCGAGAATCAGCAGCAGCCCCGCTTCGGGGATGTGGAACTGGTTCAGCGTCGCGGCGATCACCACCAGCGAAGCGCGCGGCACGCCGGCCATGCCCTTCGAGGTCAGCATCAGGATCGCCATCATCGTGATCTGGGTCCCCATCGGCAGCTCGATGCCATAGGCCTGGGCGATGAACAGCGTCGCGAAGGTGCAGTACATCATCGAGCCGTCGAGGTTGAACGAGTAGCCCATCGGCAGCACGAAGCTGGAGATCCGGCGCCGCACGCCGAAGCGATCGAGCGCATTGAGGATCTTCGGATACGCGGCCTCGGAGCTCGCCGTGGCGAAGGACACCATGAACGGCTCGCGGATCAGCTTGATCAGCTTGAAGACCCGAGGACCCAGGAAGACGAAACCGGCCAGCACCAGCAGCGACCAGAGCAGGAACAGGCCGATGTAGAAATCGCCCATGAAGACGGCGAACTTAGCGAGGATCTCCAGGCCGTTGACGGCCACCGTCGCCGCCATCGCGGCGAAGACGGCCAACGGGGCCAGCGTCATCACGTAGCCGGTGATCTTGAGCATCGCATGCGACAACTCCTCGATCGCCTTGGTCAGCGTCTTCGCGGAGTCGCCGAGCGCGGCCAGCGCGACGCCAAAGAACATCGAGAACACCACGATCTGCAGGATCTCGTTGTCGGACATGGCCTCGGCGAAGGACTTGGGCACCAGGTGGGTCACGAAGTCCTTCAGCGTGAACGACGAGGTCTTCAGGTTCGTCGCCGCACCGATGTCGGGCAGCGGCAGGCCCAGGTTATGGCCGGGCTGCAGCAGGTTGGCGAGCACCAGACCCAACGTCAGCGAGACCACCGAGGCCACGATGAACCAGCCGAGCGACTTCGCGAAAATGCGCCCCACGCTCTTCGCATCGCCCATGTGGGCGATGCCGATGACCAGGGTCGAGAACACCAGCGGCCCGATCAGCATCTTGATCAGGCGCAGGAAGACGTCGGAGAAGATCGAGATATATCCGGCGATGCGAGCCGCGGTCGCCTTGTCGGGGTAGCCGATGAAGATCGCATAACCGACGGCGATGCCGAGCACCATCGCGATCAGGACTTTGGCGGCAGGCGGTACGCCCTTGCGGGGCGCCGAGGTCACGGGAGCGGTCGTATCCATGGGTCGGTCATCGCTTGAGTCTCGGCAGGGCCTGGGGTGCCCCCGCCACATCGGAATTCTCGACCGCGCTCACCGTGACCGACTCTGGCCCTCGATCGGCTTGCCATTGTCGCTTCCGGATCACCCCGTCGAGGCACCCTCCTCCTGCCGTCAACACGACCAGATTGGTCTTTTCTTGACGGAGAGCAAGAACTGTACGCCCAGCCCATGGTAGCGACAAGAGGGCCGCCGAGTCGACGGGGGAGCTGATCGATCGGAAACGGCCGGACTCGATGGCGTCTCGCCCTCGGACCATGCGCCGCGCCAGCGCATCTGGCACCACTGCAGCGCAGCCGGCACCAATCAGCGCATCGTGATCGCCGTATCGACCTGGCCACCGTCATCAGGACTGCGCCGGCTGCGCGCGATGGACTCGATGAAGCCACGTCGCATCGGCTCGCATGACGATTTCGCTCTGGCGGTTCGAAGTTTTTTGAGAATTCTGAGGTGTAACTTTAGAATTCTCAAATGCCATACATCCAACGACTGCTGTCGCCGCAGATCGAAAAGGCCTCCCGGGCATTTCCAGCCGCCCTGCTCACCGGCCCCCGCTAGTGTCGTGAATCAGAAGTTCGCCGAAGTTGAGCCTGCGAGGCCGGCCGGGCTTATGCCTTAGGGGTTGTCGTCGTTGCCCAGAATCAAGTCCCGCTCGCTCGATTTCGAGGAGATCCAGATCGACGACGAGGCCGAGCGTCTGGCCTTCTACGCCAAGTGCGGCCCCTCGGTGCGCCAGATGCCGCAACTGCTGGAAGACGAAATTCAGGGGGCTCCTCAGGCTCTTCTCGCCCCCGGTACCGGTGTAGGGTGTCGAGGCCCTGGACGGCTGCGGCGACGCCGGGCACAGACCTTGAACGGCCTGGCGTTCAGTACTCCCAGAACATCCGCTGGATCTCGCGCGGATCGCTGGTTCGCGTCAGCGCCAGCGCGGCGAGGATCTTGGCCTTCTGCGGATTCAGGTCATGGGCAACGATCCAGTCGTACTTGTCGTCCGGTTGTTCGGCGTTGCGCAGCACGAATCCGTCCGGCACGCGCGAGGCGCGGATGATCTGGATGCCCTGGCTGCGCAAGCTGCGCAGGCCCGCGACACCGTAGTTCGGCACCGAGCCGTTGCCGGTGCCGGCATGGATCACTGCCTTCGCACCAGCCTTGCCTGCTGCCTCGACCAATGCGGTCCCCATGTCTCCCGAGCCATAGATGATCATCACGGTCGGCAACTGGTCGATCCGGTCGATGTCGAACTCGCTCTGCATCGTATGGCGCTTGACCGGCGCGCGGAACCACCACGAACGCCCCTCGACCATCATGCCGAGCGGCCCCCACTGGCTGCCGAAGGCGCTGGTCTTGATGTTGATCCGCTTGCTGGCGTCGCGGCCGCTGAGGATGTCATCGTTCATCATCACCAGTGACCCTTTGCCGCGAGCACCCGGATCGGCGGCGAGCGCGATGGCATCGTAGAGGTTCAACGCGCCATCGGCCGACAGCGCGGTGCCCGGGCGCATCGATCCGACCAGGACGATCGGCTTGTCGGTGTGGACCGTCAGGCCGAGGAAGAACGACGTCTCCTCGAGCGTGTCGGTGCCATGGGTGATCACGATGCCATCGACTGACGGATCGCGGGCCAGTTGCGCGACGCGCTTGCCGAGGACCAGCAGTTGCTGGTTCGTGAAGCTCTCGGAGGCGATCTGAAACACTTGCTCGCCCCGCACGTTCGCCACGTCGGCCAGTTCCGGAATGCCAGCGATCAACTTGTCCACCGGGACCTTGGCTGCCTGGTAGGTGGCGCTGTTGGCGGCGCTGGCTCCGGCACCGGCGATCGTGCCGCCGGTTGCGAGCACCACTACGTTGGCCTTGCGATCGCGAGCCGGGCTAATGGCGGCAGTCGCGGGACTGGTTGGCGGCGCTGCGCCCGGCACGGCCGGGGCAGCGACCGGCGAAGTGGCAGCGGCAGTCACCGCCGGGGTGACGGCAGACGTCTGCTCCCGCGGCATCGCGCAGGCCGAGACGGCCAGAATCACGGCGCACATCGAGGCAATGCGGCTCAGGACTGTTGCTGGCATGGCTGGATTTCTCATACAGGTATTGGTGTTGTCGATCGACGAATCCGTCCGACGTCAGTTTCCTGTGGCCACATACGCGGCGCCAGGCCATGGCAGCGCGATCCGCGGCTCGTCGGACAGGACGCGCGGACACGGTAGCACGCGAAGCCGGCACAAGACAGTGTGATGCCACGCGGGCGCGCCGGGCGGGTGAGGTAGCGGCTCAGAGGCTCCAGACGCCTGGCCTACCGCACCTGGTCGGGGGTGAACTGCAGGGGGGATTCGCGTAGAACGCCTGCGCTTGCACGAGCTGCAGTTCTCGCTCACCTGACTCGTAGGTCAGGTTCAACAGCTCGAACACGCTCGAAACCGTACGAGCGAGTGCGATCTGGGCGCTGCCTGTCTCGACATAGTGCGCAGTGAACAGCGCGGCAGTCACATCGCCCGAGCCGTTCGCTTTGATCGGCAAGCGCGGTGTCTGCACGATCCACCCGCCCGTCTCATCGACCGCGAGCATCTCGATGGTGTCTTCCGGCGCATCCGGGCGAAGCACGCTCGTCACAAGCACGACTCGCGGGCCCATCGCGCGTGCGAGATCAACCGACGCGAGCGTCTCGTCAAGCGTTGCTGGTTCGGTACCGGTGAGGTAGCCGAGCTCGAATTGGTTGGGCGTAATGAGGTCTGCCGCGGGCACGGCCTTCTCGCGCAGCAGCACGGGGATCTCGGGGGCGACGAAGCATCCGCTATTGGCATTGCCCATCACTGGGTCGCACGAGTACACGGCGTTCGGGTTCGCTTCCTTCACGCGTGCGACGGCGTCGATGATGACATCGGCAATCCCCGCCGAGCCCTGGTATCCCGAAAGCACCGCGTCAATCGACCCGAATGCACCGCGCTCTTCGATGCCGACGATGACCTCGGCGACGTCAGCCGGCGGAATCAGCGGCCCGCGCCACGCACCGTACCCGGTGTGATTCGAGAAGTTCACCGTGTAGACCGGCAAGACCTCTACGCCAATGCGCTGCAAGGGGAATACTGCGGCGGAGTTGCCGACGTGCCCGTAAGCGACGGCGGACTGAATTGACAGGATCGTTGTCGGATTTGGCATTCGTCCATTTTCGCACTCATGCGGCCAGCGCGCGTTTTGAGGACGGCGCGCACTCGCTTTCATCGTCACGGCCGGGCCCGGCAAGCTGGTCATGATCGAGGCCAAGGCATCGCGCACCGTCACGCCGGCGATGGCCCGGCCGCTCGCCAGGCTTGCCCCGGCAATCGCGCGCTACGATACGGTCTCGTTCATCGTGCATGAAAGCGGTCCGCGCGACGGCGCCGGGCGTGCGCTGGCTCCGGGGGTTTCCGCTGTCACGCTCCAAGAGCTGCTCGATGAACTCGGCTGAGGAACGAGCCCGATCGTCGCAACCGGATTCATGGAGGCGCGTGATGAGGAGAATCGACAGCATCACCCAATGGAACCGGCGAGGTTGGCTGAAGACCATCGGCGCCGCGACGGTCGCCGCGCTCGCCGTCAGCGGCATGCCGCTGACGGCGAGCGCGGCGAGAACAGCAGAAGCCGATGCGAAACTGAAGATCGGCATCGTCGGCTCGGGCAGGGTCGGCGGAACCCTGGGGAGCGTCTGGGCCGAAGCCGGGCACGAGGTGATGTTCTCGTCGCGCGACATCAAGCACGACCAGTCGCTGGCGGCCCGGATCGGATCCAACGCGCGAGCCGGCACGCCGCGTCAGGCAGCAGCCTTCGGACAGGTGCTGCTGGTCTCGGTGCCTTACCGCGCGCTACCCGATCTCGGCAAGGATCTCGCCGACCTGCTGGCAGGCAAGATCGTCATCGACACCTGCAACCCGTTCGCCGGGCGCGATGGCGAGATCGCGACCCGGGCACGCGATCGGGGCGCGGGTCTCGCATCGGCGCAATTGCTTCCCGGCGCGCGCATCGTCCGCGCCTTCAATGCGATCGGTTCCGCGCGGATGGGCGCGGCGCATGAACAGCCGGGACGCATCGGCATGCCGATCGCCGGCGACGATGCCCAGGCGATCGCGTTGGCCTCGCGTCTGGTCCGCGACATCGGCTTCGAGCCGGTGCTGATAGGCGGGCTTGCGATGGGGCGGCATCTGATGCCAGGCACGCCGCTGGCCGGTGAACGCAGCGCTGAAGAAATCCGGCGAATCGCCGCCACACTCGACTGACAGGCCCTGGATCCGCTGCAATAGCGGATGGGAGCGGCCGGCGGCCTCTGCAAGCGGCACCGGCCGCGCGCCATCTCAGCGCACCGAAATGCTCGCGGCCGTCGCGCTGGCATCGAACAGCAGTTGGCTCGGCCAGGCCGGCCACGCGACGCCCAAGGCCGCGTTGTTCGGATCGCCGCTGCGCGCGAACGCGGCCACGCTCTGCATCATCGCGTTCGACAGCGCTAACCGTCCAGGCCGGTTGACCGTGCTGTTGGTCACGTTCGAGAACAGCGACGGGCCGAAGGTGCCGAACACGAAGGACAGGTCGAAGGCGTGCGCCGCGCCGTAGATGTCGTTCCACGGCGCGGGCTCCTCGTCCCAGTCGAAGCGGTAGTACCAGACGTTGCTCTGCCGCGACTTCAGCGCCGCCATCACGTTGTCGCGGGCCACGCCGAAGAAGATGGCGTTCAGCAGGTCGGTCCTGGCGTTGAAGCCGGTCACCGGCGTCGTCACCGGCAGGTAGACCGAGGGGATCCACTGCTCGATCGTCACCGTGGGCGGCGCGTCGGGGTCGTAGTCGAACTGCGTGGCGAACAGCGTCGCGTCGTTGACCAGCCGGCCGCTGACGCCGCCCAGCAGCGGCGAGAGCGCAAGGAAGGACGGAAACAGCTTGGCCTCGTCGCGCGTGTTGCTGGCCAGCACCGGCACCTTCAGGTAGTTGCCGGCCTTGATCGCGGCGATCGGGTCCACCGGCAGCACGGTGCCGTCGGGGATCGGCCCCGAACCTGCCAGACCGAGCGGCGCGAGCCTGGTCAACAGCGTCGTCAGCAGCGTGGCCGGATCCTTGGCGCGCAGATAAGCGGCGATCTTCGACGCGCCCTGCACCGCGGCGTAAGCCTGGGCCGAGGCCTCGTCAGTCGCATGGCCGTCGGCGATCAGCAATGCGTTGAGCAGCGCGTTGCCCTGCGCCAACGCGCTCGAGGCCGGGTTCAGCGTCGGGATGCTGCCGGGCGGCAGATTGCTGGCCAACGAGATGCCGCCGCTCATCGGCATCGCCTTGTGCATCAGCTTAGGATTGGCGTTCGCCATCAGCGGCGAGGTCAGCAGCGCGTAGACGTTGATCGCTCCGGCCGACTGGCCCATCACCGTGACGTTGCCCGGGTTGCCGCCGAAGGCCGCGATGTTCGTGTTGACGAACTGCAGCGCCTTGATGTTGTCCAGCGTCGCGAAGTTGCCCGAGTCCTCGGCCGCGCTCGCGCCGTTCTTGATCTGCGGCAGGTTCAGCCAGCCGAAGATGCCGAGCCGGTAGTTGACGGTGACGACCACCGCGTTGGCCGCCTTGGCCAGCGCCGCGCCGTCGTAGACCGGGTCGGCGGTGTAGCCCGAAACGTTGCTGCCGCCGTGGATGAACACGATCACCGGCAGGCCGTTGTCGCCGCCGGCGGGGCGCCAGATATTGAGGTACAAGCAGTCCTCGCTGCCCACGGCCTGGTTCAGCGTGGTGCCGATGGTCGCGTCGTAGCCATTATGGGCGCCGGGGCCGTAGATGCGGCCGTACTGCACGCAGGCGTCGGCGAACCGGGTCGCGTCGCGCGTGCCGCCCCAGGGATCGGGATCGACCGGCGCCTTCCAGCGCAGCGCGCCGACCGGCGGCTTGGCGAACGGGATGCCCTTCCACGACCAGGTGCCGGACTGCGCCGAGTCGTCGATGCCGCGCACCATGCCGTGGCTCGTCCGGCGCACCGTCGGTCCGGGATCGTCGCCGTCGCCGCAGCCGCCCAACGTGACGGCCAGCGCCGCCAGAGACAAGACCGGCAGGATCACGCCAGGTCGCCGTTTGCCGTGCCAAACCATGGTGTTCGCCTCCTTATGCACTGCGCCGCGCTCGCCGATCAGCCGCGCGTGATGGCATCCGGTAAGTATGCGCCCTGGCGCCGGCCTCGGCGAAGAGCCCTGGTATCGGTTGAAGCTGCCGGCCGACTCTGCCTGAGCGCTCGACATCGACATGCGGCGAGTGGCTGACGCCTCGAGCGCACGTCACGTTGCGTTGCTCTGTCAAAGCCGCTGCTCGATCGCCCGGATACCGGCTAACGAGGCTGCGCCTCAGACCGACAAGTGATATGAGGGGATTTTCGCAGGGTA
>JASGFT010000045.1:0-30309 GCA_047605425.1 Burkholderiaceae bacterium
CCGCCCACCCCCGCGCCCGCCGCCGCCGCGCCGCCGCCGTGCGGCCGCCAGACCCAGTCGGCCTGCTGCGCGCGATCCAGGATCTCGGCCAGGTGCGTCTGCACGAAGCGCGTATCGACGTCATAAGCGCTGGTCGCCGGCATCGCCAGCAGCGCGTCCAGCACGTCCAGGTTCGTGCGCACGCCCTCGATCCGCACGTCGTGCAGCGCGCGGCGCGCGCGCTGCACCAGCGCCGGCAGCTCCAGGCCGTGGGCGCGCACGATCAGCTTGGCCAGCATCGAATCGAAGGCCGGGCTGGTCCGGTAGCCGCCGTAGCCGTATCCGTCGGCGCGGATGCCCGGCCCGCCGGGAATCTCGTAGCGCGTGATCAGCCCGCCCTCGGGGCGCGTGTCGCCGCTGTCGGTCAGCGTCTCCATGTTGATCCGGAGCTGCACGGCCTGGCAGCGCGGCGCCGGCAGCGGCTCGGCCAGGCCGAGCTCGTGCAGCCGGCGGCCTCGCACCAGCTCGATCTGCAGCGCCACCAGGTCCAGCCCGGTGATCTCCTCGGTGATCGTGTGCTCGACCTGCAGCCGCGGGTTGGCTTCCATGAAGTAGAAGGCCGGCGCCTCGCGCGGCGCGTCCAGGTCGACGAGGAACTCGAACGTGCCCAGGCCGCGGTAGTTGACGTGCTGGGCGATGCGCACGGCGGCGGCCAGGATCCGCTTGCGCAGCGCCGGGTCCAGGCCCGGCGCGGGCGCGATCTCGATCAGCTTCTGGTTGCGCCGCTGCAGCGTGCAGTCGCGCTCGAACGCGTGGATCACGCGCTCGCCGTCGCCGAGGATCTGCACCTCGACGTGGCGGGCGCGGCGCACCAGGCGCTCGACGTACAGGTCGCCGTTGCCGAACGCGCCCAGCGCTTCCGAACGGCAGCGGTCATAAGCGGCGTCGACCTCGTCGATCGACTGCACGCTGCGCATGCCGCGTCCGCCGCCGCCGGCGATCGCCTTGATCATCGCCGCCTCGCCGGGGCGCAGCTCGGCGACGAAGGCCCGCACCTCGTCGAGCGAGCTGGCGTTGAACGTGCCCGGCACCAGCGGCACCTGCAGCGAGCGGGCCAGGTCGCGGGCGCGGGCCTTGTCGCCGAGCATCGCCAGCGTCTCGGGCGCCGGCCCGATGAACAGCAGCCCCTCGTCGGCGCAGCGCCGCGCGAACGCGGCGTTCTCGCTGAGGAAGCCGTAGCCGGGATGGATCGCCTCGCAGTCATGGGCCTTGGCGACGCGGATCAGCGCCTCGCCGTCCAGGTACGCGGCCGCGCCGCGGCCGTCGAGCCGGATCGCGACCGGGCTCGCGTGGCGGTGCAGCGACGCGGCGTCGTCGTCCGAGTAGACGGTCACCGGCGTCAGCCCCAGGTCGGCGGCCGATCGGGCGATCCGGATCGCGATCTCGCCGCGGTTGGCGATCAGTACGCGGGTAAGCATTCGAGCAGTGTGCATCGTTCGATTCATTGGACCAGCGGACACTCGCTGGGGGTCAGTGGTTGGAAAGCGTCGGCCGCCTTGACCGTACGCACGCGGGTCAGCAGATCCCAGGGCCCTTTGGACTCGGCCGGCGTCTTGACCTGGAACAGGTGCATGTCGCGCGGCACGCGGCCGTCGATCCGCGCCCTCAGGTCCTTGCTGAAGAAGTCGTTGATCGGCAGCTCGCGGATCTTGGCGGCCACCTTGTCGCTGTCGGTCGCGCCGGCGGCCTTGACGGCGGTCAGATAATGCTTGACCGCGCTGTAGACGCCGGCCTGCGTGCCGTTCGGCATGATCTTGCGCCGTTCGAAGAAGCGGCGCGAGAACGCGCGCGTCTCGTCGTCCAGGTCCCAATAGAAGGTCTCGGCCATGTACAGGCGTTGCGCGGTCTGCAGGCCCAGCGAATGGACGTCGTTGATGAACATGATCAGCGCCGCCAGGTTCTGGCCCTGCTGCGTCATGTTGAACTCGACCGATTGCTTGATGAAGTTGACCAGATCCACTCCCGACATCGCCAGGCCGACGTGGCGCGCCTTGGACGCCTGCGCCTGAAGGATGAACGAGCTGTAGTCGCTGGTGTTCAGCGGCGCGCGCACGGTGCCCAGCACCTTGCCGCCGGCCTCCTCGGCGAAGCGCGCGCCGTCCTTGGCCAGCGAGATGCCGAACGTGTAGTCGGCCGCGACGAAGTAGAAGGTCTCGCCGGGCTTGCCGACCAGCGCCGAGCTGACCGTCTTGGCCAGCGCGTAGGTGTTGTAGACCCAGTGGAAACCGGTCGGCGAGCAGGCCTTCCCGGTCAGGTCGTTGTGCGCGCCGCTGACCACGATGTCGAGCTTCTTGCTCTCGCGCGAGATGTTGCGCACGGCCAGCGCGACCGCCGAGTTGCCCAGGCCGGTGATCATGTCGACGCCGTCGGTGTCGTACCAGCGTCGCGCGATCGAGGCGCCGACGTCGGCCTTGTTCTGGTGATCGGCGCTGACGATCTCGATCTTGCGGCCGAGCACGGTCGGGCCGAAATCCTCGAGCGCCAGTTGCGCGGCGACGACCGAGCCGCTGCCGGTGTTGTCCGCGTAGACGCTGGACATGTCCTCGAGCACGCCTATGCGCATGGGCCGGTTGTCCTGGGCCGTCGCGGCGGCCGACAGCAGCAGGCCGCACAGCGCGGCGCCCAGGCGTCGCAGTCCGAAGCGGAGGGGTCGATTCGGGTTTCGGGTCATGATGATGTGGTCTCCTGTGATTGCGTGGAAAGGGCGGCGCTCGTCCTGGCGCCTACTGCGATCGTCGATGCGCTGTCGTCTACCTGGCCGCCACCAGCGGGCATTCGCTGGGCGTCAACGGCTGGAACGCATCCTCGGCCTCGAGCGTCTGCAAGGGCGTGAAAAGGTCCCAGGGCTCCTTCGACCGCTCGGGCTTCTTGACCTGGAACAGGTGGAAGGGCCGCATCGCGCGGCCGTCGATGCGCACGTTGACATTCTTGCTGAAGAAGTCGTTGACCGGCAGCTCGCGGATCTTGGCGGCGACTTTCTCGCCGTCGGTCGTGCCGGCGGCCTTGACGGCGCTCAGGTAGTGCTTGACCGCGCTGTAGACGCCGGCCTGCATGCCGTTGGGCATCGCCTTGCGCCGTTCGAAGAAGCGGCGCGAGAACGCGCGGGTCTGGTCATCCAGGTCCCAGTAGAACGCGTCCGCCACGTACAGCCCCTGCGTGGTCTTGGCGCCGAGCGCGTGCACGTCGTTGATGAACGTCACGTACGAGGACAGGTTCTGCCCCTGCTGCGTCACGTTGAACTCGGCCGCCTGCTTGATGAAGTTGATCAGGTCGGTGCCCGCCATCGCCAGCGCGATATTCTTGGCCTTGGACGCCTGCGCCTGCAGGATGAACGAGCTGTAGTCGCTGGTGTTCAGCGGCGCGCGCACGGTGCCCAGCACCTTGCCGCCGGCCTCTTCGGTGAAGCGCGCGCCGTCCTTGGCCAGCGTGATGCCGAACGTGTAGTCGGCCGCGACGAAATACGTCGTGTCGCCGCCGGCCTTGACCGCCGCGGTGCTGACGGTCTTGGCCATCGCGTAGGTGTTGTAGACCCAGTGGAAGCCGGTTGGCGAGCAGGCCTTGCCGGTCAGGTCGTTGTGGCCGGCGCTGGTGCTGATGTCGATCTTCTTGCCGTCGCGCGCGATGTTGCGCACGGCCAGCGCGACCGCCGAGTTGCCCAGGCCGGTGATCATGTCGACGCCTTCGGTGTCGTACCAGCGCCGGGCGATCGACGAGCCGACGTCGGCCTTGTTCTGGTGATCGCCGTTCAGGATCTCGATCTTGCGGCCCAGCACGGTCGGGCCGAAATCCTCGACCGCCATCTGCGCGGCCAGCAGCGAGCCGGCGCCGGTGATGTCGGCATAGACGCCCGACATGTCCTCGATCACGCCGATCCGCAGCGGCCGGCTGTCCTGCGCGCGCGCCTCGGGCGCCAGCGCGGCGCCGGTCGTCGCCAGGCCCGCCAGCGCCGCGGCCGTCGTCCAGCCGGCGATCCGCGCGGACGCGCGTCGCCGCGCCGGCGCGGCCTGGGTTCGGCGTGTCGCGCCGCCGGCGGGCTTGCCCGCTCGGGCGGGTCTATCCGATGTCATCCTCATGTCTCCTCGATCAGGCTCGGTGCATGGCCGATGCCATTGGGGGCGTCGCGGCGATCGCCGCGACGCGAATCCGGTTCGGGTGCCGCGGGCCGGCGCGTCGCGCGCCGGGTCCGCCGGGTGCCGCGTCAGGGCGTCAGCACCGCGCGTCCGCCGATCCGGCCCGCGCGCAGATCGTCGAGCGATTGCTGGGCGGCGTCCAGCGGCCGGGTCTCGATCGGCATCGGCTTGACCTTGCCGGCCCGCGCCAGCGCCATCAGCTCTTCGAACTCGACCAGCGAACCCACGTACGAGCCCTGGATCGCCAGCGCGCGGACCGGCAGCGTCGGCAGCGCCACGTCGATCGAGCCGCCGAACAGGCCGACCGAGATGTGCTGGCCGCCGCGGCGCAGCAGGCCGATGCCGAACTCGGCGGTGCTCTGCGCGCCGACGAAATCGATCGCCGCGCCGAAGCCCTGCGACTGCTTGAGCGCCGCCTTGCGCGCCTCGTCGTCGCGCGGATCGATCGCCGCCGCCGCGCCGGCCTCGATCGCCGCCTGGCGCTTGGCCGGATCGATGTCGGCGACCACCGGCGCGATCCCGTACATCGTCTGCGCCAGGTGCACGGCCGCCAGGCCCAGTCCGCCGGCGCCGATGATCAGCAGCGGATGCCGGGCGTCGACGTTCGCTTTCTTCAGCGCGCTGTACGCGGTCAGGCCCGAGCAGGCCAGCGTCGCCGCGAACGTGTGCGGCAGGTCGCCATAAGCGACCAGGTAGCGCGGATGGTCGACGAGCACGTAGTTGCTGTAGCCGCCGTCGAGCGTCGTGCCGTGGCTGCGCGGCCGCGCGCACAGATGCTCCTGTCCGGTCTGGCACAGGATGCACTGCGTGCAGCCGCCCCACGGGAAGACCACGCGCGCGTCGCCGACGGCCACGCCCTGCGCGTCGGGACCGATGCGCTCGACACGGCCGACGATCTCGTGGCCCAGGATGCGCGGCAACTGGATGCCCCGGCTCAGGTCCATCTTCTGTCCCTTGCCGAGATCGAAATGGCCTTCGGCCAAGTGGATATCGCTGTGGCAGACGCCGCAGGCGCTGATGCGCACCAGCACCTGCGTGCCGGTGGGCACCGGCGGCGGTTCGATCACTTCGCGCAGCGGCGTGCCGAACTGGACGAGTTTGTAGCTGCGCATCGACGCGGCCGCGGCGGTATTCGATGGGGACGTTGCGCTCATCGCGGGATCCTAAGGGTTTGGAAAGTCTCGAAATCCATACTAGCACGCGTGTCTTCGGTCGCCGGCGAGCGCGGGGCCGCTGGGACCGACTCCCGCCCTCCGCTCGCTAGCGCTCGGGTCCGCACAGCCGAAAGGTCTCGTCCGGGTGTCCCGTGCGCTGGCGCTGCCATAGCACGCGCATCCCCGGGCAGCCGAACAGCTCGGCGTCGGCGGCGCGGCGCTGCTGCTCGAACCGCAGCCGGCATTCGTCGGCGTCGGGATCGACGCCGATCCGCCGGGTCCGCAGGTCGACGTAGTAGTCGAGCATGCCGCGCTCGGATTCGCCCAGCTCGAGGCTGGCGACGCAACCTTCGGTCTCGCGCAGCACCGGCGCCAGCGTGATGAACGCTTCGCGAAAGCCCGTGCGCCGGTCGGCGCTCGGCAGCCCGGCGGCCAGCGCCGCGGCGAACAGCAGGGTCAGGCTGACCGCCGCGGCCAGCATGCCGTCCGGTGGCGCGCCGTGCGCGGGCGCGCGGCGGACCCAGCCGATCCAGCCCACGCACAGCGCGGCCGTCGCCAGCGCCAGGCCCGTCATCACCGGCAGCGCGTCGGCCGTCGCCGGCAGCCAGCGCGACAGGCCGCCCCATAGCGCCGTCGCCGCCGACGCGGCCAGCGCGATCGCCAACGCCCCGAGCCACAGGCGCCGGACCCGCCCGCTCGTGGGCGGCGCGTCGGCCGCGCCGGGCGGGCGGGACGCCGCCGCCAGCAGGCACAGCGGCACGAGGACCGGCAGCGCATACGACCCGCGCGACGTGGCCGATGCGCTCAGCACGAGCAGCCACGCGACCGCGAACAGCGCCGGGCCGAGCAGCGGATGGCCTTGCCAGCGCTGTCGGTACTGGATGCAGCGCCGGAGCGCCAGCGGCCAGGCCGGCAGCAGCATCGCGGCGGCCAGCGCCAACGTCTGCAGCGTCGATTGCGTGGGGCCCAGCGTGTTCGTGCCGAAGAACCGGCCGACGTTGTTGTCCCACAGCCAGTCCATCAGCAGTGTCGGCGAGCGCAAGCCGACCCAGGCGGGCCAGGCGCTGCCGAGCAGCGCGAACGTGCCCAGCGCGACGCCGAGCGTCGACAGCGTGCGGCGGCGCCACAGCGCGGGCGTCAGCGCGATCAGCGCCATCGTGCCCAGCGCCGCCACGCCGGGCAGCAGCACGCCCTTGGCCATCAGGCCGATCGCCGCGCCCGTGCCCAGCATCGGGCCGGCGTGCGGCGCCTGCGCGCCGAGCCGGATCAAGCCCCAGCAGACCATCGCCGCGGCCGGCATCAGGCCGAGGTCGGCGGTCAGGTAGCGGCTGGACGACAGGAAGGCCGGGCACAGCGCGAGCATCAGCACGGCCCGCCGCGCGGACGACGGGCCGATCGCCTCGCGCGCGGCCCGGTCGACGAGCACGAAGGCGGCGATCGCGCACAGCACGTTGGCGCCGCGCGCCGCCACATGCATCGGCAGCGGCGGCGACAGCCATTGGACGCACAGCGCCGCGAGCCAGTAGACCAGCGGCGGCTTTTCCATGAACGGTTCGCCGGCCAGCGTCGGGATCAGCCACTGGCCGTGCGCGACGATGCCGTGGACGATGCCGATCGTGTAGGCCTCGTCGGCCTTCCACGGCTCGCGATCGTACAGGCCGGCCAGCAGCCACACCACGCCGGTCAGGCCGAGCAGCACGGTCCGCGCGGCGCCGTGCCCGGTTGCCGGCAGGGCATCCGGCGGCGCGGGCGCGGGGGAAGGCCCGGCCGCCATTACTGGCGGATCAGGGTTTCGTCGCCGACGCGATGCGCGACCCCGGTCATCCGGCCGCTACCGATGAGAACGGGATCCCGGGCCGGGCGGGTGCGGGGGGCGGCGAGCATGCGGCAAGCGTCTCCGATGGGCGCGGCATCGCGGGTCGAGCGGGAGCGCGATGCCTTGCGCGATGATGCCATACCGATGGCGACACTCCGCCGACGGCGCCGCGCTCGCCCGCTCCGGCTCGCGGGCCGTGCCGCCCGAAAGGAGACGACGGATATCCCTTAGACTAGATACACTGGCGCCATCGGCGCAGTGATCCATATCAACAAATCAATAACAGGAGACATCAATGAACTTCCGCACCGTCGGGCTCGCGCTCGGCGTACTTCTGTCGCTGGGGGCCGGCGCCGCGTCGGCCGCCCAGAGCGTGGACGAAGCCTTCGTCCGCGCGAATGCCGCCAAGACCCCCGATTGGCCGTTGACCGGCGTGGACTATGCCGAGACCCGCTACAGCCGGCTCGAACAGATCAATACGTCCAACGTCAAGGACCTGGGCCTGGTGTGGTCGTACAACCTCGAATCCACGCGCGGGGTCGAGGCCACGCCGGTGGTGGTGGACGGCATCATGTACGTCACCGCCTCGTGGAGCGTCGTGCACGCCATCGACGCGCGCACCGGCCAGAAGCTGTGGACCTTCGATCCGGAGATCGATCGCACCACCGGCTACAAGGGCTGCTGCGACGTGGTCAACCGCGGCGTGGCGTTGTGGAAGGGCAAGGTCTACGTGGGCGTCTGGGATGGCCGGCTGATCGCGCTGGACGCCGCGACCGGCAAGGTGGCGTGGCAGAAGAACACCTTCGAGGGCCAGAAGGGCTCGCTGACGATCACCGGCGCGCCGCGCGTCTACAAGGGCAAGGTCATCATCGGCAACAGCGGCGCCGAATACGGCGTGCGCGGCTACATCACCGCCTACGACGCCGAGACCGGCGAGCAGAAGTGGCGCTGGTACAGCGTGCCGGGCGATCCGTCCCAGCCTTTCGAGAACGAGTCGATGAAGCTCGCCGCCGAGACCTGGGATCCCAGCGGCAAGTGGTGGGAGGCCGGCGGCGGCGGCACGATGTGGGATTCGATGACCTTCGACCCCGAGCTGAACCTGATGTACGTGGGCGTGGGCAACGGCTCGCCCTGGGCGCATAAGGCGCGCAGCCCCAAGGGCGGCGACAACCTGTTCCTGGCCTCGATCGTGGCGCTGGACCCGGACACCGGCACCTACAAGTGGCACTACCAGGAAACCCCGGGCGACAACTGGGACTTCACTTCCACGCAGCCGATGATCCTGGCCGACATCCAGGTCGGCGGCAAGCCGCGCAAGGTGATCCTGCACGCGCCCAAGAACGGCTTCTTCTTCGTCATCGACCGCACCAACGGCCAGTTCATCTCGGCGAAGAACTTCGTCGACGTGAACTGGGCCTCCGGGTATGACGAGAAGGGCCGCCCGATCGAGATCCCGTCGGCGCGCGACGGCAGCGTGGCCGACGCGGTCCCGGGGCCCAACGGCGCGCACAACTGGCATCCGATGTCGTTCAACCCGAAGACGGGCCTCGTCTACCTGCCGGCCCAGCACATCCCGATCGCGATGCTGGATGACAAGAACTGGAAGTTCAACCACAGCCAGCCGATGCAGATCCAGTCCGGCACCGGCTGGAACACCGGCAAGATCGTGGCGCCGGAGCCGCCGAAGGCCAAGCCGATGGGCCGCCTGCTGGCCTGGGATCCGGTCGCGCAGAAAGAGGCCTGGCGCGTCGAGCACGTGGCGCCGTGGAACGGCGGCACGCTCACCACCGCCGGCGACCTGGTGTTCCAGGGCACCGCCGATGGCCGCCTGGTGGCCTACAACGCCGCCAGCGGCGAGAAGCTGTGGGAAACGCCCACCGGCACCGGCGTGGTGGCGGCGCCCAGCACCTACCTGGTGGACGGCAAGCAGTACGTCTCGGTCGCGGTGGGCTGGGGCGGTGTCGGCGGCCTGGGGGTGCGTTCCACCGATTGGCAGAACCCCGGCACCGTCTACACGTTCGCCGTGGGCGGCACCGCCAAGATGCCGGCCTTCGTCGAATACCGGATGGGCAAGCTGCTGGAGGGCGTGAAGTACGACCCGCAGAAGGCGGAGGCGGGCTTCGGGCTGTACGTGGCCAACTGCTTCGCCTGCCACGGGGTGCCGGGCGTGGATCGCGGCGGCGCCCTGCCCAACCTGGGCTACATGGACGCGGCCGTCATCGAGAACCTGCCCGTCTTCATCTTCAAGGGGCCGGCGATGTACCGCGGCATGCCCGACTTCACCGGCAAGCTGTCGGCCGACGACGTCGAAGCCCTGAAGGCCTTCATCCAGGGTACGGTCGACTCGATCCGGCCCAAGTAGCGGGGAGCGCCTTCCGGCCTGAAGGCGCTCGTTCATGAAAGACGCCGCGCAGCGCGCGGCGGTTTCGCATCCGATCCATCGTTTCAGGAGACTCTTGATGAAAGACTATCTGCAGTTCTACATCGACGGCCGCTGGGTCGACCCGGTCGTGCCGCGCACCCTCGACGTCATCAATCCGTCCACCGAGGAGCCGTTCGCCCGCATCAGCCTGGGTTCGGCCGCCGACGTGGACGCGGCCGTGGCGGCGGCCCGGCGCGCCTTCGACACCTATTCGCAAACCACCCGCGAAGAGCGCGTGGCCCTGCTGGAAAAGGTGCTGGAGGTGTACCACAAGCGCTTCGGCGACATCGTGCAGGCCATCTCGCAGGAGATGGGCGCACCGCTCTGGCTGTCCCAGGCCGCCCAGGCCGCCATCGGCGAGGCGCACCTGTCCACCGCCATCGAGGTGCTGAAGAATTTCGCGTTCGAGCAGGTGCACGGCAGCACCGCCATCGTGCACGAGCCGGTGGGCGTGGTCGGCATGATCACGCCGTGGAACTGGCCGATCAACCAGATCATGTGCAAGGTGGCGCCGGCGCTGGCGGCCGGCTGCACGATGGTGCTCAAGCCCTCGGAGGTGGCGCCGATCAACGCGGTGCTGGTCGCGCAGGTGCTGCACGAGGCCGGCGTGCCGCCTGGCGTGTTCAACCTCGTCAACGGTGACGGTCCCGGTGTGGGCGAGGCGCTGTCCGTCCACCCGGACATCGACATGATGACCTTCACCGGCTCCACCCGCGCCGGCATCGCCGTCGCCAAGGCCGCGGCCGATACCGTCAAGCGCGTGGCGCAGGAACTGGGCGGCAAGTCCGCCAACATCGTGCTCGACGATGCCGATCTGGAGGCGGCCGTCACCCAGGGGGTGCAGGCCGTGCTGCTGAACTCCGGCCAGAGCTGCAACGCCCCCACCCGCATGTTCGTGCCGCGCGGCCTGCACGCGCGCGCCGTGCAAGCGGCCAAGGCCGCGGCCGAGGCCACGCCGGTGGCCGATGCGATGGCCGAGACGCAGCCCGAGGCGCCGCACATGGGGCCGGTGGTCAGCGAACTGCAGTTCAACAAGATCCAGGGCCTGATCCGCAAGGGCATCGAGGAAGGCGCCACGCTGGTGGCCGGCGGTCCGGGGCGGCCCGAAGGCCTGGACAAGGGCTACTTCGTCAAGCCCACGGTGTTCGCCGACGTGCGCAACGACATGACGATCGCCCGCGAGGAGATCTTCGGTCCGGTGCTGGTGATGATCCCGTACGACAGCGAGGAGGACGCCATCCGCATGGCCAACGACACGCCCTACGGCCTGTCGGGCTACGTGCAGTCGGGCAGCCTGGAGCGCGCGCGCCGCGTGGCCTCGCGCCTGCGGACCGGCATGGTGCATCTGAACGGCGCCGGCCCCGACCCGGCGGCGCCCTTCGGCGGCTACAAGCAGTCCGGCAACGGCCGCGAATGGGGCGAGCATGGTTTCCGGGACTTTCTCGAGGTCAAGGCCGTCATGGGCTTCGAGCCCGCGCCCGCGCAGGGCTGACCGCCGAGGTGCGCCGCCTCGCCGTCGCCTCGTTCCGCGCCCGGCGCGGGAGGCGGCAAGGCGGCGCTAAGCGGGATCCGGCTCGATGCCCAGCGCCCGCAAACGCGCATCGGCCTTCGCTTGCCAATCGCGGTCGCGATCGAGGCGCGTGACGGCCGCGTCGCGAAAGCCGTAGCGCAGCGCCTCGGTGCCCCCCAGGTACTTCAGCGCATGGCGGTCGAAGCTCAGCCGCGTCGCGTCGTACACGTAGGCCGGGTTGCCCGCGGTGCTGAACTCGACGATCACGTACCGGCCGATCTGGAACATCAGCGCGTCGACGTGGCGCGCGCCCCAGAACGCGGTGTACGCGCCGTTCTCGCGCTCGACCAGCTCGCGGATTGCCGCGTGGCGCCGCGCGATCGCCAGCGTCTGCGGGCAGAAGACGAAGCGCGTCCACGAGATCTGGTCGCGGTACCGAGACCAGAACGCACGGCGGCCCTCGTCGGTGCCCTTGCGTGCGACGACGGTGCCGAAGAAATCCTGCAGGTTGCCGCCGTTGACCCAGCACATCACGCGCTGCCAGACCGGTTCAGCCACCCGATACCAGGCCGGTGCCTGGCCCGACGCCTTGCGTTCCGGGTGGCGCCAGACGTCGTCGCGCACGAGGAATGCGTACAGCGCGCGATGCAGCGGCGCGGACGCGCACTGGTGATAGCGCGTCAGCACGACTGCCAGCCCCTCGTCGCGGAACACCGGCCGCTTCGCCAGCAGCGCCAGCAGCGGTTCGATCAGCGGCTTGAACGTCTCGTCCGGCAGCTCGGCCGCCTTGCGTGCCGCGCTGCGGACCAGCAGGTGCCAGAACCAGCTCGATTCGGGAATGGCCAGGTCGCGCGACAGCCGCGCGAGCGCCGTGTCGTCCCCGCGTAGCCAGTCCAGCGCATACGCGTCGCTGGCGTCGCGCCGCAACAGCGCGGTGTTGTCGCGCAGCGCCGCCAGCCAGTCGGGCACCGGCCCCTGGCCGGCCTGCCGATCGATCGCGGGCCAGGTGTCGGCCAGCAGCCGGCGCAGGCTCTCCCAGCCGCGCCGGTCATCGGCGTCGGCTTTCAGCGGATCGAACTCGAAGTACGCGCACAGCAGGCTGAACCACGTCAGCAGGCTCAGCTCGCCGGCGGCGACGCCGTCCGCGTAGCGCGCCAGCAGCGGCGCCAGGCGCGGATGACCGAGAAGCCGGCGTCCTTCGAGTCCGTCGAGCGGACGCGCCAGCACGCCGGCCAGCAGGTGCAGATGCTCGCCGGTGGGGCGCAGGCCGCGAACATAAGCGACCGCGCAGGCCTGCGGATCGGTATGGATCAACGTGGCCTTGGCCACGCCCTTGAACAGCACGGCGGCTTCGCGGGCCGCCGCTTCCAGCGCCTCGGGCTCGCCGAGCCGCAGGCGGGCGACGTCCAACGATTTCAGGCTGTGAGCGAGCTGCCGGTGCAGCGACAGCAGCGCGGCCGGCGGCTCGTGGCGGGACGGGACGGGGCGCGCGTTCAGCATGCGCCGAACTCCCGGGCGTCGGCGCCTTGGCCGGCGATCGGCGCGGCCGTTGCGCTCGCCCCGTCGTCGGTCGATCCGTCGGCCCGCTCGTCGGCGGACCAGAATTCCAGCTTCAATTCGACGCGCCGGCTCGCCTCCTTCGACGGACGGCTGGCGTTGAACGCGTAGCCGCCGACCAGGAACAGGTCGCGGATCTGCCGCTTCTGCGCATCGGTCAGCGGCTGCTCGCCCGCCAGCGGCGACGCGTACAGCGCGCAGACGACGCGGCGGCTGCGCTCCAGGCTCAGGCCCAGGTTGTACAGGTAAGTTCCGTCGTGATCGGTGAAGCCTTCGACGACGATGCGCCGGATCCAGCGCCGGCCCAGCTCGCTGCGCTGCGCGTCGAGCACCGTCGGCACATAAGCGCGCAGCAGCCGCGCGCCGGCCAGCGACAGGTCGGCGCGGTTGCGATCGAAGCGCGCGACGTCGCCCAGGTCGATCCGGTAAGTGGACTCGTCGACCCGGACGTCCGGAAACGCGCGCGTGCTATCGCGCAGTTGCGCCATCAGCTCGCGGATCTCGCGGCCGCGCTCGATCTTCGGCCGCTCGGCGGTGCCGACGCCGCGCGTCACGCTGACCAGCGTCACCGCCATCACGACGAGAAACAGCACCATCAGCGCCGACATCAAGTCCGAGAACGAGATCCAGAACGGCCCCTCGGCCTCGTGGCGCGTGCCGCGCCGCAGGACGATTCGATTCAGCATGTCCGTCGTCCCTTCGACATTCGTTCGCTCATCCTTGGTGCCTGCTCGATCGGCGGTCGGTTCGCGCTTAGTTGGCGCGGATGCGCGACAGCGTCAAGCCGATGTGCTGGACCACGCCGTTCAACTGCTGCACGCCGCTGCTCAGGTGGCGGTCGGTGTCGCCGATCGTGTTCTTCAACTGGCTGGCCAGCGCGCCGCCGAACTCCTCGAACGAGCGCACCAGCGCGCGATTGATGCCTTCCAGGTACTGCTGGCTCTGCGCCTCGGCGATCTTCAACTGCTCGACGATGCGATCCAGGTCACCGATCATCCGCTGCGACAGCCCCGCCTCCTGGCGCACCGCCGCGATCAGCCCGGTCAGCGCCTGCACCTGCGTATCGACGGTCTGGCGCGTCTCGTCGTACCGCGCAAAGCCGGCCTGCACGGCCTGGGCCGACTGCGCGAGCGTCTCGCTGGTCGCCGCCATATGCGCGGCCGTCGCGTTGGACCGATCGAGCACGCCGCTGACGGCCTGTCCCGCCGCCTCGAAGCGCTGCGCGGCCGCCGCCAGGCTGCCGGCCCCGGCGCTCAGGCCGGCGATCGCCTTGCCCGTCGCCTGGCCCAGCAGGTCGATGTGGCGCTGGGTCTGCGAACCCTGGCGCACGACGGCTTCGAGCAACTGGCCGATCTGCGTCGACAGGCCGGCCATCATCGTCTGCGTCCGGGTGGAGAGCTCGCCGACCATCGTCTGCGTCTGCGTCGATAGCTCACCGACCATCGCCTGCGTCCGTGTCGACAACTCGCCGACCAGCGCGGTCGTGTGCGTCGACAATCCGCCGACCAGATCCCGCGTGCTCGCGGCCAGCCGCGTGCCGCGCGCCTCATCCTGCGCGGCCGTCGTCTCGCGCGCCTCGTCCAGGTGCGCGACGAAGCCGCGCATCTCCTCGAGCAGCAGCGTCTGCATCGACACCGATTGCGTGACCGCGTCCTCGAGGCTGCCATGCAGCCGCTCGGTCAGCGCCTGGCCCGACTCGCGCGCGTGCTGCGCGAACGCCTGGAGCGACGATTCGAGCGTGGCCTGCATCATCGCCTGCATCGACGTCTGCGCTTGCGTCATCGCCGAACCGATCGCGCTTTCGATCGCCTTGCCGATCGCAGCGCCGTCGATGACGGGAGCCGGTGGGGGCGGGAGCGCGGGCACGGGAGCCGTGGTCAGCGCGTTCTGCTGCGCGGTCTTCATCATCCGCGCGATCTGGCTCAACTGGTTCGACGGCACGGCCAGCGCGGTGCTCAAGCGCTCGCCGATCGTTTCGGCCAGCCGGGGGCCCAGGTCGCCCAGCCGCGCCTGCATCGTGTCGCCGACGCCGCGCGCCACCGCTTCGCCGACGCGATCGCCGATCCGCTCGGCCAGCGAATCGCCCAGCGTGCTGCCGATGCGTTCGCCGATCGCATCGGCCAATGTCCGCTGCGCGTCGCGCTGCGCGACGATCTGCCGGTCGGCCAGCGTCGTCATCAGCGTCGACAACTCGTGCACCAGCGACCGCTTCAGTTCCGCGGCATGCACCTCGGCCTTCTCCGACGAGGCCACCAGCCGCGACAGGTACTCTTCGCCCGCGCCGGTCGCGTACAGTCCGTCGATCGCATGCGTCAGCGCCTCGACCTGTCGATAGAACAGCGCCAGGCACAAGCGGCTCGCGAACGTCACGAACATCGCGCAGCCGATCGCCAGCGCCGACACGCCGAACGCGTGCGCGACGCCGTCGAGCAGCGGCTTCAGGCCGGCGACCGCGGTGGCCGTGTTGCTGGGGTCGAAGCCGCCGAGCCCGTCGAGCAGGCCGGCGAACGTGCCGAGGATGCCCAGCCCGGTCAGCACGCCCGGCAGGTGCCGCGTGAAATCGTCGAACAGCCGGTTGTCGACCAGCGCCTCGCGCGTGAAGAAGGTCTCGGCCGGCACCGTCGCGCGCACGCGTCGCGCCGATGGATGCGCGGGGCCGCCCGGGGCCGATGCGCCGTGCCGCGCGGCATCGTCGTTGTGCTGCGCGTGCAGCGTGTCCGCGTACTCTTCCCACAGGTGGCGCAGCGGCTCGTCGGCCAGCACGCGCGCGACCTCGTCCGGGTCGATCTGTCCGTTGGCGCGCGCGGCGGCGCCGGCCGCCAGCGCGCGCAGTCGACGCACGGCGCGCGAAAGCTGCCAGCCGGTCCGCGTACCTTGCGTCGCGTAGCCGATAACGAAGCACAGCGTCAGCATCGCGACCGCGGCGAGCACGGCGAGCGGCAGCCCGTGCAGGTCGTTCAGGCCGGGAACGTTCTGGCTGAGCCAGTTCAACAATGGCGTGGGCATCGCACCAACTCTGTGGCGCGCCGACAGGGCGCGGATCGTGTCGGCAACGAGGCTACGCGCGGACCGTCGCGCCCAGCCGCGGATAAGGGCGGAAAAAGCTCGGTTAATATCGGGCGCATCCGCATCACCCAGGATGGAGCCCGCCCGCATGCGCAAAGCGCTCGCCCATATCGTCGGTGCCTATGAGCATCCGACCCGAAAAGCCCCCGACAAATCCGTCGCCCAGCTCCATGCCGAAGCGGCGCGAGGCGCCCTCGAAGATGCCGGCCTGAGCAAGGATGACGTCGACGGCTACTTCTGCGCCGGAGACGCGCCCGGCATGGGCCCGGTGTCGATGGTCGAGTACATGAACCTCAAGGTGCGGCACGTCGATTCGACCGACATCGGCGGCTCGTCGTACATCGCCCACGTCGCGCACGCCGCGCAGGCGATCGCCGCCGGCAAGTGCCGGATCGCGCTGATCACCTTGGCCGGCCGCCCGCGCAGCGAATCGAGCGGCGGCCCGATTCCGCGCCCGATCCGCCCCGACGTGCCGGACGTCGAGTGGGAGCATCCTTATGAACCGATCGTGCCGAACATGTACGCGATGGTCGCGATGCGCCACATGCACGAGTTCGGCACCACGCCCGAGCAGCTCGCGTGGATCCGCGTCGCCGCGTCGCATCACGCGCAGCACAACCCGCACGCGATGATGCGCGACGTCGTCACCGTCGAGCAGGTCGTGCAGTCGCCGATGATCGCCGATCCGCTGCGCCGCCTCGACTGCTGCGTGATCAGCGACGGCGCCGGCGCGCTGATCGTCACCGACGAAGCCACGGCCAGGAGCCTGAAGCGGCCGCTGGTCAAGGTCATCGGCGCCGGCGAGGCGATCAAGGGCCAGGCCGGCGGCGCGGTCGACCTCACGTATTCGGCGGGCGTGTGGTCGGGCGCCAGGGCCTTCGAGCAGGCCCGCGTCACGCACCAGGACATCAAGTACGCGTCGATCTACGACAGCTTCACGATCACCGTGCTGCTACAGCTCGAGGACCTGGGCTTCTGCAAGAAGGGCGAGGGCGGCAGGTTCGTCGCCGACGGCAACCTGATCTCGGGCGTCGGCAAGCTGCCGTTCAACACCGACGGCGGCGGGCTGTGCAACAACCACCCGGCCAACCGCGGCGGCATCACCAAGGTCATCGAGGCGGTGCGCCAGTTGCGCGGCGAAGCGCATCCTGCCGTGCAGGTGCCCAACTGCGACATCGCGCTCGCGCACGGCACCGGCGGCTCGCTGGGCACCCGGCACGGCAGTGCCACGCTGATCCTCGAACGGGAGTGAACCGATGAAGAAAGAAATCGCCGCGCCGGTCCTCAGCGCCGAGAGCCGCCCTTATTACGAAGCCGCCGCCGCCGGCAAGTTCCTGATCAAGCGCTGCACCGCGTGCGACAGGAACTTCTGGTACCCGCGCGCGATCTGCCCGTTCTGCATGGGCAGCGACACCGAATGGCTCGAGGCCTCGGGCAAGGGCGTCGTCTACACGTACAGCGTCACGCGCCGCGCCAAGGTGCCGTACGTGCTCGCTTATGTGACATTGGACGAAGGCCCGACGATGCTGACCAACCTCGTCAACCTCGACCACGACGCGATCCGGATCGGGCAGAAGGTACAGGTCACGTTCGAGACCGCCGTCAACGGCGCCAAGGTGCCGATGTTCGAGCCTCTGCCTGAGTAGCGGTGGTTGGCCGGCGCTGGCCGATTGGCCGTGTGCCGTCCACCGGGTCCGCCACGCAGATGCGCTAATCCTTGGTTTCCGATGCCGACGACGCGATCGCTCGAATTGCGGGTACCTCCGCCGCTGCAGGCGGCGGTGGCGATGACCTTGATCGTGCTGCTGGGCTGGTGGGTGCCGTCGGCCAATGCGCCGTTTCCCGGCCATCGCCTGGTGGCCATCGCCGCGATCGTGCTCGGCGTGCTGATCGGTGTGGCCGGCATCCGGGCGTTCCGACGCGCCCGCACGACGATCGACCCGCATCATCCGTCGCGGGCCTCGTCGATCGTCGATGGCGGCGTCTTCCGGTTCACGCGCAACCCGATGTACCTGGGCCTGGTGATGGTTCTGCTCGGCGTCGTCTGCTGGCGGGGCACCTGGCTCGGACTGGGGGTGATCGCCGGCTTCGTCGCCTACATCACGCGCTTCCAGATCCAGCCCGAGGAGCGCTTGCTGGCCGATCGTTTCGGCGACGTCTATCTCGCTTATCGCGCGCGCGTGCGCCGCTGGCTGTAGCGATGACCGGGACGGCTATGTTGATCCGCCGGGCGCGGCCCGACGAAGCCGATGCGCTGACCGCGTTGTGCCGCCGCGCCAAGGCGCACTGGGGCTACTCGGCCGATCAGATCGCGCGCTGGCGCGACGAGCTGACCGTGCATGCCGACGTGCTGACCAGCCATCCGGCCTGGGTGGCCGAACGCGACGGGCGGGCGATCGGCTACTGCCTGCTGCGGGCCGGCGACCCGCACTGGTGTCTGGAGGACCTGTTCGTCGACCCGGCGGCGATCGGCCAGGGCGTGGGGCGCGCGCTGATGGCCGTGGCGCTCACTGCGGCCCGCGAAGGCGGCGCGCGCGGACTGGCGATCGACGCCGATCCGCATGCCGAGCCTTTCTATTTGGCGCAGGGCGCGCGCCGCATCGGCACGTGCGCGGCGCCGATTCCCGGCGAGCCGGCGCGCGTGCGGCCGCAGTTGCTGATCGACGGGGAGTGATCGTCGCCGTGCGTCAAGCGGCCGCGGCATTGCGCGCGACCAGCACCGGCAGCCAGCGCTCGCGCACGATCTTCTCGAAACCCTTGCCGGTCGGGTGCAGCTCGTTGGCCCAGTCCCCGGCCGACAGCGTGCCGCGGCTGTCGATCTGCGTGACCGTGCCGCCGAACGTGCGCGTCAAGGCCTGCTGCACGTCGCTGAGCCCGTCGATCGCGTAGCGGATGCAATCCTGCCGCAGACGCTCGGGCACGAACGTGCGTTCGAGCGCCGGCAGCAGCCAGCCTTCGCCGCCGAGCACGCCCTTGCCCGACGGAATCGCGTAATCGTAGTTGTGCAGATAGACGTGCGCGCGCGGCGCCCGTTCGCGGATCTGCGCGATCAGCCGGCTCAGGCCGTCCTGGACTATGCCCAGCAGCCAGCCCAGCGACGGCCACTCGGTGCCCGGCAGGAAGCAGTCGGCCGCCGTCGTGGCGTCGCGGTTGTCGCCGCGCAGCAGCGGGCGCAGGTCGTTGAAGCCGGCGAAGTCGTTGCCGCCGCCGCTGATCAGCACCTCGGTCAGGCCGTCGCCGTACAGCCTCAGCGCATGCGCGACCTCTTCGCGATAGACGCCGTCGACGTAGTCGATCGCCTCGGCGCCGTTGTGACCGACCGCGAAGACGATCCGGTCCTTCCTGCGCAGATACGGCGCCAGGTGGTGCAGCAGCGCGCCGCCCGGAAACGGATACCAGAACCACGAATCGCCGATCGCCAGCACGCCCGGCATCACGCCGTCCTCGACGAGCTGGTTCGCGTGCCAATAGAAATCCCTGGGCATCACTTTCTCCGTTGACGTGTACGATCGGACATCGATCAGACATTTACCGCCTAGGCGGCGCGTCGCGCATCATCGAAAGTGGTGAGAGAGGCGTGCCCGTCGGGGAGCCCGGTACGAAGGCCCGCCGCCGGGTCGGCCACCGCTCGCATCGACGTCAGGATCGGCCGGGCGCGTCCTGGCGTTCGGCCGCGAACGCCGCGCGCAGCTTGTACTTCTCGATCTTGTTGGTCGCCGTGCGCGGCAGGTCGTCGATGAAGCGGACGTGTCGCGGCCGCATGAACTTCGGCATCGCCGATTCGGCCCACGCGAGCAGGTCCTGCGCGGTCTCGCCGGCACCCTCGGCGCGCACCACGTACAGCACGATGTCGTCCTCGTCGCCCTCGGCGGCCGGCACCGCGAACGCCGCGCAGATCGCCACCGACGGGTGCTGGTGGAACAGGTCTTCGACGTGGTACGACGACAGGTTCTCGCCGCGCACGCGGATGCGGTCGCCGAGCCGGTCGACGAACACCAGGCTGCCGTCGGCCCGCTGCAGCACCGCGTCGCCGGTGTGGAACCACGCGTTGCGCAGCGCCTTGGCCGTCGCCTCGGGCTTGCCCAGGTATTCGAGGAAGATCGTGTTCGGGATCCTGGGCCGCAGCACGAGCTGCCCGGCCTCGCCGACCGGACGGAACTCGTCGTTCTCGTCGACCACCGCCGCGTCGAAGAACGGCGTCGGCCAGCCCATGAAGCCCTTGGCGTCGGCCTGCTGCGGCGAGACCTGCCGGATGCCGTAGCGCGACAGCGCCTCGGTCCGCGCCGCGCGGTCATGGCCGCGGAACAGCGCCGGCGGCGTGCCTTCGCCGAGCGCCAGCTCCTCGATGATCGTCGCCACCCCGTTGCCCGATTCGGTCTGCCCGAAGCCGCAGGTCACGACGTCGATGCCGAAGCGCCGCGCCACCTCGTGGTGGTTCAGCGGCAGCGGCTGCATGTGCGCCTTGTTCAGCGTGTTCGCGCGGTCATCGTCGCGCGGCGGCGCCTTCATCAGCCACGGGATCATCGCGTCGAGCAGGATCGCCGTCGTCGCGCCGACCTTGCGCACGCGGTCCCAGAACTGCGTCGGGCTGAAGCGGTCCCAGCACGCGAACTCGCAGCCGACCCAGATCGCCCGCGCCAGGTTGAAGCTGGCCGCGCCCACGTGGTACATCGGCAGGTCGTTGTAGATCACGTCGTCCTGCGTCATCGTCAGCCGCACGACGAACGTGTACTGCGCGATCCACCGGTGCGGCAGCAGCACGCCTTTGGACGGCCCGGTCGTCCCCGACGTATAGACGATCTGGCACGGCGAATGCGCGGACAGCGTGACCGTGGGCCGCGGATGACCGGCGCAGGCGTCGCGCCAGTCCAGGACCTCGATGCCGGCCGGCACCGCGGGCACCGCCGCGGCGGTCGCTCCGGCGCCAATTCCGACGGCCGTTGCCGCGCCCGTTTCCGTGTTCGTTTTCGCGCCTGTTCCGGCGCCCGCCTTCGTGTAGGCTCCCGCGCCCGTTTCAGCACTCGTTGTTCCGGCCGCGTCGCGCCGGTCGTCCGCGCGCGGCGGGCAGCGCACCAGCACCGGCTTGACGCGCAGATCGTCCCAGACCTCGAGCACCGCGCGCAACCCGTCGTCGTCGACGACCAGCATGCCCGCGCCGGTGTCGTTCAACTGATAGACGAGCAGCCGGCCGGTGAACGCGAAGTTCACCGGCGCGTAGACGACGCCGGCCTTCCACGCACCGAACATCGCCAGCGCCGCCGTCATCGGATTGCGCGTCAGCACACCCAGCGGCTCGCCCGGCTGCAGCCCCCTGGCGGCCAGGAAGCCGCCGATCGAATCGGTCAGCGCGCCGAACTCGGCGTAGCGCAGCAACCGGTCCTCCTCGCCGTAGTACAGGCAGCGCGCCTGCGGACGCTCGCGGACCCATCGGTCGAGCTGGTCGACGACGAATTCGCCGGATTCGGTGAAACGGTCCAGCAGGTCTTGCCGGGTCGGCATCGGGTCTCCTCGTCGTTCGTCGTCGTTCATCGTCTCGTCTCGTCTCGTCTCGTCTCGTCTCGTCGCCGTCAGCGTCATTGTCATCATCGTTACCGCCGCGGCCGCTCGATGCCGTACTCGCGCATCCGCAGTTCGGGGCGGCCCGACGCGCCGGCCAGCCGGATGCCGGCCGATTCGGCCGGCGTCTCGATCTGCCGCACCGAGGCGTGCACGACCTGTCGCGCAATCGCATGCTCGGCATCATGTCGGCGACCAGTCGAGCATTGTCTCCCAATCCCACGCCTTCTTCAGCACCCGCCACAGGTAGTCGCAGTGGTGGTTGCTGCTGTCTTGATGCAGTGCGTGAGGCACCTGCAACGATCGTGAGACAGGAATCCAGCGCCTGCACGTCGCCAAAACTGTGGATGCCGCTTTTTCCGGAAACGGGCAATCTCAAAGCGGATGGCGATAGAAAAAAACAACTACGAGCCCGACAAGGAGGCGGCGATGCGAAGGATCTTTCGATTGCTGGCAGTGTCTGCCGTTGCCGCTCTGCATGGCTGTGGTACGCAGCCGACAACGCTCGGCTCGCCGCTGCTGGCGCCGTTGCTGTCCACTGGCCGCGCGACCACGAGCGGATCCCACCAGTTCTTCGACGAGGAGGTATTCGAGAGCATCGACCTGTTGACGCTCGTCGATCCCGATCGGCGAAGGGATCTGTTCGTGGCCGAGACGATCCCTACAGCCAATGGCCGTACGGCCGTGGGTACCGACGACGATCCTCGCGGGGGCCGGAGCGATCGCCACGCCCGCGACGACCGTGCGCGCGCTTTCGGGCCTGGCGGGTATCAGCAGCGGGGTGGGGGCCGAGCTGCAGCAGAGCTACTTCTCGAATCTGGCGACACAGGTCATCGTGCCTGGCATCGATCTGGCTCGAGCTGATCTGCGTACCGAGATCGCTTCCAAGCGAGGGCGGTCGATTTCGGAATACACACTGGAAGCCGCCATTGCCGACGCGGCGCGCTATCACGGTGCGTGCTCGATGAACGCGGGGCTCGAGCATTCGGGGAAGGCCGTCGTCGAGATCAGCAATCCCGGTGTACGGATGTTGAATGCGACGCTGGGCCAGATGAACCTCGCGCAGAAGCTGGGCAAGCGGCTGAGTGATGACAGCGTCGAGATCACGGAACAGGATCTGCGCCTGGCCGATGGGCAAATGCTGACGGCTGCCAGGTTCGATCGCGGCAGCGCGTTCTGGTCGGACGGCACTGGCGATGGGCAGCCTTATCTCGATAAGTACCTGCGATCGATCGAAATGATCGTCTGGCGTCTGACTACGCTGAGCTCGAATATCAAGAAGGTCGTCGGTACTTGTGCGGCGTCGACTAATCAGGATAAGAAAAAATGCGATTACGTAGCGCAGATGAAAGCCGTTATCGACGATACCAATAGCACTCCCAAGATCGCGACGATCGTCAAGCTGGCCCAATCGAAGATGACGGTCGAGATAGGCCAATCATTGGCCAAGGTTGATCTGGAAATTCGCCAGGAGCGAACGGCGCAGCTCGGCTTGGAAGGCCAGCAAGGCGAGGCTGCCGCGCTGCTTGCCTGGCGTGGCAAGGTATTGGATGCTGAAAAGGCCTATGTCGCTCCGGCTCAGATATTCGACGAGATCGATCGCCAGTTGAGCCAAGCGCAAAAAGCGTTCAAGAACCGCAACGTCGAATCGCTGAAATCGGCGCTGCAGGACATCGAAAAAGAGCTGAAAACGATCGAGTAGTGGCCTTCAAGGACGCATGAATTTCTCTTCCAGCAGGATCACCAGTCCCTCTGAGCCGAGGGGGCGAGACCGGCTTCGCGCGGTTCCTTTGTCGAGAGCGTCGCCAGGATGTTCCGTCGTCCGGTAACCGGAACCGCGCGAAGGCGGAAGACGAGCCGTCTCGAACTACTTTCTCAACCGGCTCGCCGCGCTGAACACCGCCCGGATCGCCGCGGTCACGATGTTCTCGTGCCGCCCGACGCCGAACCGCGAGCCCGCCACGCCGGGCCGCGCGATCTCGACGATCGCCAGCGCCTGCGCGTCGGCGCCGCCGCCCAGGCTGCGCTGTTCATAGCCGTCGACGCGCAGCGACGGGTCCAGCGCCGCCACCGCCGCATCGATCGGCCCGTTGCCCTCGCCGCGCAGCATCCGCGTGCCACCGCCGTCCAGCGCCACCTCGATCTCGATGCGCTGGCCGGCGCGAGCGTCGAGCAACCGGTACGACAGCAGCCGCTGGCCCGCGACCGACGCCGACGGATCCAGGTACGTGCGCTCGAACACCTGCCAGATCGCCTCGCTGCTCAGCTCGGTCTCGCAGGCGTCGGCCATCTTCTGGATGATCGCGCTGAACTCCACCTGCATCCTCCGCGGCATCGTGATGCCGTGGTCGCGCGCCAGCAGGAAAGCGATGCCGCCCTTGCCCGACTGGCTGTTGACGCGAACGATACCGTCATAAGTGCGGCCCAGGTCCGCCGGGTCGATCGGCAGGTACGGCACGCGCCACGGCTGGTCCGGCTGCTGCGCGGAAAAGCCCTTGGCGATCGCGTCCTGGTGCGAACCCGAGAACGCGGTGAACACCAGGTCGCCGACATAAGGATGGCGAGGATGGATCGGCAGCGCCGTGCACTGCTCGGCGACCCGCGCGACCCCCGCGATGTCCGACAGATCGAGCCCGGGCGCGATCCCCTGCGTGTACAGGTTCAGCGCCAGCGTCACCACGTCCAGGTTGCCGCTACGCTCGCCGTTGCCGAACAGGCAGCCCTCGACACGCTGCGCGCCGGCCAGCATCGCCTGCTCGGCGCAGGCCACGCCGGTGCCGCGATCGTTGTGCGGATGCACGGACAGCACGACGTGCTCGCGCCGAGTCAGCCGTCGGTCCATCCACTCGATCTGGTCGGCGAAGACGTTTGGTGTCGCGACCTCGACCGTCGTCGGCAGGTTCACGATCATCGGCCGAGCCGGACCCGCGTCCCAGGCCTCGATCGCCGCGTTGCAGACCGCCAGCGACACGTCGAGCTCGGCCATGCAGAAGGTTTCCGGCGAGTACTGCAGCACCCACTCGGTCTGCGGCTGCGCGTCGGCGAGCCGGCGCAGCAGCGCGATGTGATGCACGACCAGGTCGACGATCTGCGGCACCGTCATGCCGAAGACGATCTCGCGCCAGACCGGCGCGATCGCGTTGTACAGATGGACGATCACGCGCCGCGCGCCCTGCACGCTGCGCACCGTCTGCTCGATCAGGTCGTCGCGAAGCTGCGTGATCACCATCGGCGTCACGTCGGCCGGGATGCGCCCCGAATCGACCAGCGAGCGCGCGAAGTCGAAGTCCGTCCGCGAGGCCGACGGAAAGCCGATCTCGATCTCCTTGAAACCGATCCGCACCAGCTCGTCGAACAGCCGCAGCTTGCGCTCGCGGTTCATCGGCTCGAACAGCGCCTGGTTGCCGTCGCGCAGATCGGTCGACAGCCAGATCGGCGCGCGGGTCAGCGAACGGCTCGGCCATTGCCGGTCCGGCATCACGATCGAAGGGAAGGGCGGGTACTTGGTGTGCGGCTGCGCCAGCATGGGGACCTCCGGAAGGGAATCGACGATGAACGCCTGATTCCCCTGCGCTCGCGGCGAGCGCTGCAGAGGTCGGGGCCAGGGAGAATCAGGATGGATCGTCGCGCGAACCCGCGCGCCGACCCCGACCGGTGGTCAGGCGGCGCAGCGATAGCGACAGCGGCGGCAGCGAAAGGGACGGACGCATGATCTCCGCAGCATAAGGCGGCCGCGTACCGGCCCGCTGTAGGAGAATGGACAGACTCTTGCTCGATCTGGACATCCTCTGGACACCCCGACCGGACATGCGCGACGTCGATGACCACGAGCCGAAGCGCGGGCTTCGTCCTTCGGGACGAAGTCGAGCGAGGCAGTTTTGCTCTGGCGCCGAAGGCGCCCCAGCCCCAGCCCCTGCCCCTGTCGCGTGGCGAGGAAGCTCCCGCGTTCAGGCGGGAGTGGCTCACACCGAGCATGCCGAGCACCGCGCGCACGATGCCGCCGTGCGCGCCGTCACCGGCATGAGTGCCCAGTATCCGGCCGGCCACGCCGTCGACTGGCATCGCCATCGCCGATGCCAGTTGCTGTATGCGGCGCAGGGCGTGCTGCGCGTCGAGACCGAGGGCGGAAGCTGGCTCGTACCGCCGACCACCGCCGTCTGGCTGCGCCAGGACGTCGCGCACCGGCTCGTCATGCACGGCCGGGTCGTCGTCCAAGGCGTCTTCATCGAGGCGCGCGCCGCCGCGCCGCTACCGCCGGCCGATTGCGTGATCCCGGTCACCCCGCTGCTGCGCGAACTGATCGCGCAGGCCGCGCGATGGTCGCCCGACGCCGCCGGCTCGCGCCGCGACGAATTGCTGGCTGCGCTGCTGCTCGAGGAGCTGGCGGCCGGCCCGGCGCTGCCCGTGCACTTGCCCTGGCCCGACGACCCGCGCATCGCCGCTGTCTGTCAGGCGCTGGCCGACGAGCCCGGGGACACGCGCGGCGCCGACGCCTGGGCCGACGCACTGGCGATGAGCGCCAAGACCTTCCATCGGCACTTCCTGCGTAGCACCGGCATGACTTTCGGCCGCTGGCGCCAGCAGCAGCGCCTGATGTATTCGCTGCCCGCGTTGCTGAACGGCGCGCCGGTGCTGCAGGTCGCGCTCGACAGCGGCTACGACAGCCACAGCGCCTATGCGGCGGCGTTCCGCAAGTGCTTCGGCGTGCCGCCGTCGGCATTCGTCCGGCAGGCGCGGAACGGGTAGGGGCCGAAGGGTCTGAATCGGACCCGGAGAGGACCTGAAGAGGGCCTGAAGAGAACAGGGGGCCTGGCGATCCGGGTCTGTCGCGATCACCCGGCGACTCCGGTTTCGCCCATTGCACCTCTCCCGCACCCGTTGCAATCCCCGGGGCGCCTCTCTATAGTTCATTGCAACAAGTTGCAATACAGCGGCCCGGCTCGCCGCTGCACGCATCGAATCGACCGGCCCGCCGATGCCGCGCGCCGGCTCACTACGTTCTGGAGATCCCGCCCATGTCCGCCGTCGCCGCCGCCTCGTCGCGCTATCCGCACCTGTTCGCCCCGCTCGACCTGGGCTTCACGCGGCTGAAGAACCGCGCGCTGATGGGCTCGATGCACACCGGCCTCGAAGAAGCCGAGAACGGCTTCGAGCGCATGGCCGCGTTCTTCGCCGAACGCGCGCGCGGCGGCGTCGGCATGATCATCACCGGCGGTTTCGCGCCGAACGAGGAGGGCGGCACCGGCGCCAAGCTGTCGACCCCCGAGGAGGCCGACCGGCATCGGCTGATCACCGAAGCCGTCCACGCCGCCGACCCCGACGTCAAGATCTGCCTGCAGATCCTGCATTCGGGCTCGCTGGTCGCCAAGCCGATCTGCGTCGCCCCGTCGGCCGTCAAGTCGCGGATCGGCCGCTTCAAGCCGAACGAGCTCGACGAGGACGGCATCGAGAAGCAGATCGCCGACTTCGTCAATTGCGCGGTCATGGCCAAGCGCGCTGGTTACGATGGCGTCGAGATCATCGGCTCGGCCGGTTACCTGATCAGCGCCTTCCTGGTCCAGAAGACCAACCTGCGCACCGACCGCTGGGGCGGCTCGTGGGAGAACCGCATGCGCTTCCCGGTCGAGATCGTCCGCCGCGTGCGCGCCGCCGTCGGCCCAGAGTTCATCCTGGTGTTCCGGATCGCCGCGATGGACATGCTCGAAGGCGGCCTGGCGTGGGAAGAGATCGTCTCGCTGGCCAAGGCCATCGAACACGAAGGCGTCAATATCATCAGCACGCACTTCTGCTGGCACGAATCGCCGGTGCCGACGATCGCCACGATGGTCCCGCGCGCCGCGTTCACCCAGGTCACCGGCCGCTTGCGCAAGGAGTTGCGCGTCCCGATGATCACCAGCAACCGCATCAACATGCCCGACGTCGCCGAGGCCGTGCTGGCGCGCGGCGACGCCGACATCGTCTCGATGGCCCGTCCGATGCTGGCCGACCCGGACCTGGTCAAGAAGGCCGCCGAAGGCCGCGAGGACGAGATCAACACCTGCATCGGCTGCAACCAGGCGTGCCTGGACCACACGTTCGGCGGACGCAAGCAGGTCACCTGCCTGGTCAACCCGCGCGCCTGCAACGAAACCCTGCTCCAGTATCCGAAGGTCGCCAGCGGCTGCAGCATCGCCGTCGTCGGCGCCGGCCCCGCGGGCCTCGCGTACTCGACCGTCGCTGCCGAGCGCGGCCATCGAGTCACGCTGTTCGACGCCGGCGCCGAGATCGGCGGCCAGTTCAACCTCGCCAAGCGCATCCCCGGCAAGGAAGAGTTCCATGAAACGCTGCGTTACTACCGCCGGATGATCGAACGGCTGGGCATCGACCTGCGGCTGAACACGCGCGTCGACGCTCGCATGCTCCAGGAGATGGGCTTCGACGAAGTCGTCATCGCCACCGGCATCGAACCGCGCCGCCCCGAGCTGCCCGGCATCGACCATCCGAAGGCCGTCATGTACATCGACGCGATCCTCGGCAACAAGCCGATCGGCAAGCGCGTCGCCATCATGGGCGCCGGCGGCATCGGTTTCGACGTCGCCGAGCTGATCACGCACGAAGGCAAGTCCGCGTCGCTGGACGTCGACATCTTCGCGCGCGAATGGGGCATCGACTTCAAGAACCATCCGCGCGGCGGCGTCACCGGCGTCGTCCCCCAGGTCGCCAGGAACGACCGCGAAGTCTTCCTGATGCAGCGCAAGACCGACCCGGTCGGCAGCACGCTGGGCCGCACCACCGGCTGGACCCACCGCCTGACGCTGAGCCGCCGCGGCGTCCGCATGATCAACGGCGTCGAGTACGTCAGGATCGACGATGCCGGCCTGCACACGAAGATCAACGGCGAACCCAAGCTGTTCGACGTCGACACCGTCATCGTCTGTGCAGGCCAGTTGCCGCTGCGAACGCTGCACGACGAGTTGCAGGCCTTGGGCGTCAAGTCCACACTGGTCGGCGGCGCCTATGAGGCGATGGAGCTGGATGCCAAGCGCGCGATCGATCAAGCGAGCCGGCTGGCGGCGGTCGCGTAAGGAGAGACCCAGGTGATCGAGGCATTGAAGCAGCGCTTCGAAGCCCACCCGAAGCGTCACCCCGGTATCGATTGGCCCGAGGTCGAGCGCCGGCTGCACGACAACGAGCCTGCCCGGCGGGCGATCGCCCGGATGGAAGACACAGGCGGCGAACCCGACGTGATCGGCGCCGACCCGGACAGCGGCCGGTTGATCGTCTGCGACTGCTCGCCCGAGAGCCCGTCGGGGCGGCGAAGCCTGTGCTACGACCAGGGTGCCCTCGATGCCAGAAAAGAGAACAAGCCCGCCGGCAGCGCGGTCGCGATGGCGGCATCGATGGGCATCGAACTGCTCGACGAGGCGCGGTATCGACACTTGCAGACCTTGGGAGAATTCGACTTGAAGACCTCGAGCTGGATCCTCACGCCCGCCGCGATCCGCAAAAAGGGCGGCGCGCTGTTCTGCGATCGTCGCTACGACCACGTCTTCGTCTATCACAACGGCGCGGGGTCGTATTACGCGTCGCGAGCGTTCAGGGGCTGGGTGGGGATTTGATCGGCTGATATTCGAGGAAGCCATTGATCAACCCTGCTGGCTGGCATGTGTGCGATGAATAGCGCTCGAAGCGCAAGCGAAATGATCGAGCGGACTGCGTATCGCGCCCAGACCCGCCTTCAGGACGTGCGTATAGATCATCGTCGTGCTGACGTCGCTGTGACCGAGCAGTTCCTGGACGGTCCGAATGTCCGTGCCGGATTGCAGCAAATGGGTCGCGAATGCGTGACGCAACGAATGAACCGAAACCGGCGCCGTCAGGCCGATCGAATTCGCGGCGGTCTTGATCGCTCGCTGAAGCTGCTGCGGATACAGATGATGGCGTCGGCGGACGCCGGATCGAGGATCGACGGAAAGTCGTTCCGCCGGGAACAGCCAGAACCAGGCCCAGCTTTTCGCGGCGGCAGGGTACTTGCGGGCCAGCGCAGCGGGAAGCTCGACGCCGGCGGTGTCCGTTTCCGAGTCGGCAGTCCACAATGCTCGTGCGAACTTCATCTGCTGGCGGATGGCAGAGAGAAGCGATGCCGGCAACATCACGACGCGGTCCTTGTTGCCCTTGGCTTGGCGGACGATGATGACCTGCCGATCAATATCGACATCCTTGATCCGCAAACGGACGCCTTCCATCAGACGCATTCCCGTGCCGTAGAGCAGATGGCCGAGCAAATGCGTTGACGGCGTCAACTCCGCGAGCAGAGCACGTATCTGGACGGGCGACGGGACGACGGGAATCGTACGTGCCACCCGGGGTCGAGTCAGTTGTGCGAGCCAGGGAAACCCGAGCCCGAGCACTTCGCGATACAGAAAGGCGATGGCGCACAGCGCCTGTTTGTGAGTCGACGCCGATACGTGCTTGTGATTGGTCAGATCCGACAGGAATCGCTCGACATCGGCCTGGCCCAGTGCCCGTGGGTGCTGCCCGCCCGCCCAGCGAATGAATTGGCGAGACCAGTACACGTAGGCCTGCTCGGTACGAAGGCTGTAATGGCGGTACCGGATCTGTGCGCGCAACGCGCCAAGCAGCCCTCGAGGCCGAGCGGGAGTGTCGAGAGCCGCGGTTGCCGGAGTGTTTGAAATACTGTTCATGCATACAGTTTCCGCCGATCTCCGCGGAACATCAATTGGACTATCGATATAGCGCGAACGGATAGTCCTCGGCGTCGTCGGAGCCCAATTTCGCCGGATGGAGGGCTGCCGGTTTGGAGTGCGATGCCGTTCGCTCGGATGCAGCGATTGCCGGGTAGCGAGCGACAGGTTATCTTGCTGCGTTACATGGCAGTCGTGTTTCGAAGCTTCGGAACAAGTACTTGAATCTGAAGGGGAAGTTCAATGAGCGCGGCGATTTCCAGACGAGACGTGACTGCGTTGGATGGCAGGCGTTGGTAGTTCTCGTCCTTCTAAATTAAGTTATGCATCTCGCTAAGTGCCATACGAATTGAGAATTGTCTTCGGCGTCTGTGC